>JAGAXP010000209.1 GCA_017940955.1 Oribacterium sp. | reverse complement strand
TACGGGAGTGATAGAGATACTCAGGGCCCGGGAGACGAGAAAAAACGGTTCGAAGCATTTTAAGCTGAAGCTTAGTCATGGGATCATAGATGTATGTCTGGCTCTTTGCTGCATCATATTTATAAAGAATACGAAGCTTGCTGTGTTTATCTACAGCTTCGGACTTATATATTCGGGAATAATGTATGTGATATCAGGTTTCAGAAGAACCGCGATGCTGCAGTATATACCGTAGTGATCTGAAGCATGTTAATCTGAATCTTTTCTATGGTTATCTGTAAAACCTTCCTGCAGGGCCCCTCGGTGTGAGGTGGCCTCGGGAAGGTTTTTTCTTTTAATGCCTGATCGTGATAATTCCGTGCAACAGAAGTGAATCTTTTGTTGCACGGCTTTTTTATTTTTATTTTTATTATGCAATATCAGGAAAGGTTTGCGAAAGAACGGAAAATATTATCCGGTCCTTATCAGGTATTATGGTTTCATCAACAGAGAAAACAAATCAAGAATGTTCAAGGAGATAAATGATGAAAAAAACACTTCCCATAGGAATACAGGTATACGGTCTCAGAGATCTTTTGGAGAACACACCTGAGAATTTTAAAAATGTAATGCAGAAGGTTAAGGAGCTCGGATATGACGGTGTGGAGCTTGCCGGCCTTTACGGACATACACCAGAGTATATAAAGGAAACACTTGATGAGGTAGGACTCATTCCCATAAGCGCCCATGTTGCCTTTGCGGAAATGATGGAGAACATCGATGGCATCATCGCGGATTACAAAAAAATCGGTGTTAAGTATCTTGTAATGCCTTATATGTCAGAGGAATACCGTCCTGCAAATCCCGAAGGCTTTAAGAAATTCCTCCCGCTATTAAATGAAATCGGACAGAAGATACACGATGCAGGCATGACCTTCCTCTATCACAATCACGATTTCGAGTTTGTGAAGATGGATAACGGCAAATGGGGATACGATGAAATGTTTGAGGCTATCCCTCATGACAATCTTATGTCAGAGCTTGATACCTGCTGGTGTCAGGTTGCAACCTCTGATGCAGAGGGCTTTGTAAAGAAGTATAAGGACAGAATCCCTGTAGTTCATTTAAAGGACTATATCAAGCAGGGTGAGGTTAAAAACATGTACAAGCTCATCGGCATTGACAGCAAAGAGGATGAGGGTGAGACAGGTTACTTTGGCTTCAGACCGGTAGGATTCGGAATGATGATCTGGGAGCCGGTGCTTAATGCAGCAGTTGAGTCAAACGCACAGTGGGTGATCGTTGAGCAGGATGAGCATTACGAAACAGAGCCCCTTGAGTGTGCAAGAAGAAGCAGAGAGTATCTGAGAATTTTAGGTTGGTAAATTATACAGAGCTTTCAGTAACCTGATGATCGGAATGTCACAATATGACATTTCGAATGAAGCAAAAGATTATATACATTATTTAGGAGAATATAAAAATGAAAGAGATAAGAATCGCAATCATCGGAACAGGAATGATTTCCCACAGACACATGACAGTTATCAGGAATTTACAGAAGCGCGGCCAGAACCTTAAGGTTGTAGCTGCTGCTGAAATCGATAAGGCCAGGCTTGAAGCCTTCGGAAAGCAGTATGGCATAGATGAGAAGGATCTTTATCAGGACTTCAGAGAGATGCTGAAGAGAGATGATATTGATGAGGTTGAAGTATGTGTACACAACAATCTTCACACATCTGTTGCAACAGCCGTTATGGCAGCAGGCTTTGATTGCTACTCAGAGAAGCCGATGTCAGCAAGCTACGCTGATGCAAAGATCCTCTATGATGCACAGAAGAAGTACGGAAAGAAGCTGGCTATTCAGATCAGCTCCATCTACAATCCTCAGACAAGAATCGCAAAGGAAATGATCGCTGACGGAAAGCTTGGTAAGATCTATCACGCAAGAAGTGTGGGACACAGACGTCAGGGACGTCCCGGTTACGATATGCCTTTTTTCAGTCGTGATTTCGTAGATCCGAAGGTTGGCGTACACGGACCTCTCTTTGACCTTGGAATCTATCATATCGCACAGATGCTCTATGTAATGGGTATGCCTGAGCTTGAGAGCGTATACGGAACAACAACCTGTGATTACTGGAGAGATAAGAGAATAGATGATGCCGTAAACTGCCATACACCTGTTGAGGATCTTTCTGTTGCCATCGCACGTTTCAAGAATGGTCTTTCAATGGACATCTATGAGGACTGGGCTATCCACATGGATGAGATCGGTTCAAGCTTTATCGCAGGTTCTCTCGGCGGACTTAAGTTCACAGATGTTGACCAGACAGGCGGACCTATGGCTGTTCCTGAGGGAGGAAACATCGTTGGCGGAGGAGAGCTCCAGAAGCCCAGACTTCAGTACTTCGGAGTTGATGAGAAGGGTCGTCTTTTCGATACCAAGCTTGAGTGTGCGATCGGTGATGTGACCGGAATGCAGGAGCTTGCTCTCAATCCTGAGATGGAGAAGTTCAATGACAACCAGCTCCACTGGTATTCATACCTTCGCGGAGAGCTTACCGATGAGACGAGAATCGACTCACCTTATATCGCAATGCAGACTGCATTCCTTTCAGAAGGTGTTGTTCTTTCTAACGAGCTCGGACGTTCTGTTACTGCCGATGAGATCAGGGCAATGTCAAAGTCCATCGCTATACGTGAGCAGGAGACACCTTTCGGTACAATTAAATATGATTTTGATGACTATAAGGCTTAAGCCCGGAATACGTCATACAGACGGGGATGAAATTTCATCCCCGTTTTTTTCGTACTTCCCGTCGGCTCATTTATATCCCGACACAGCATTATAATATTCACGGGCACTTTGGGGTGACAATTCATCCGGTGATCCCCGGGGACGTGGTCCGTTGGAGGTTTTGGGAAAATGCCCAACGAACCCAATCACCGGGGACCACCGGCTAAACTGTTACATTTTCTTTAAATATGCTATCATCGAGATATCGTTGAAGAGATTTTTGTTCAAGGAGTACTTTCTGATAACATATGGAAACAAAGAATTTAAGCTATACCGTAAAAAGAGCTGTTAAGAATGAAGCATCCAGACAGGTGGAAATGATGATCCTCTTTCTGCTGGAAGGAAAAATGACCGTCCGTTACCGGGATGAGGATTTCAGAATGACGGAAGAAGACATTATACTGATAAACCCCGGAACCGAATACGAGATCGTGGATTGTACCGATGCCCTGTATGGAATTGCTGTTTATCCCATGCAGCTTATGTCGGATATCCTGAAAAACAGCAGGATGATGTTCTACTGTAATTCTGTTGTTGATATGAGCCATTCCTACCGGGATCTAAGGGATATTTTGTTTGAGCTTACAGCAGAATATACCGAGGATTCCCATAAGAGTTCTGCATATAATGCAAGCCTCATGCTGAAGCTGCTTGACTGTCTGGTGGAGAATTATCAGTTGGAGGTCAATGATCTGGCGGATGAGGAAACCGAAGCAGATGCCCGCATGAGGGAGATGATGCAGTATATACTCTCCAATCTTGACAGAGATATCAATCTGAATGAGCTTGCGGACAGTATGTTTGTTTCCGCATCCACACTTTCGAGAATTTTCAAAAAGCATACGGGGGTTTACTTTGCTGACTATGTAATGCAGTTAAGGGTGCAGTCTTCTCTGCAGCTCTTAAGATCCACAAAGCAGACCGTGACTCAGATCGCACTTACCTGCGGCTTTGCCAATTCCGCTTCTTTTAACCGTTCCTTCAGAAAGGTCATGGGCATCGCCCCTACGGATTACAGAAAGAAATTTCAGGAGGAAAGCATTCCTGAAGAGGTGATCGAGGAAAACACAGAAGAGGATATCCGTGAAGAGCTTAAGGAGAAGGGCTATAAAAAGGTAAGAGGAGAGAAAAGCTTTAGTGCACTGGTGGATTTAAAAGAGAAGCCCGGGGTAAAGTACGAAAAAACCTGGAACAGGATAATGAATGTCGGCGCCATGAGCGATCTTACCAAGGCGAACATGCAGTATCATACGCTTTTTATAAATGAGCATCTGCATTTCAGATATTTCCGGGTGTGGAGTGTTTTCAGCAGAAAGATGATGCTTTTCGATGGCAAAAGCATCGGAGTATATAATTATGACACCGTTGACCAGGTTCTTGATTTTTTTGTACAGCATCACTTGCAGCTCTTTCTTGATTTCGGAAGAAGACCGGAAGTTGCGCTTAGTTCAGAGAATAAACCTATATTTTATAATGAAGAGTACATTGATTTCGTTTCAAGAGAAGCCTGGGAAAGTCTGCTGGAGGATTTTCTCACACATATCGTTTCAAGGTACGGACTTGGAGTGGTTTCAACATGGTTCTTTGAGCTTCCCAGGGATAACTGGCATGAATCGAGGCATCCGGAGCAGGGCATCTATAAGGGAGATTATGATTTTTTCAATGCCTTTAAGTTTTTCTATGAAACTATCCGTTCCAAAATCCCCGGTGCAGAAATTGGCGGTATAGGAAGTGTTATCACCTATGATGAGGCTTATCTCAGAGAGTTTTTTGCAAAATGCCTTGAGAACAACATCAAGCCTGATTTTGTTTCATTCATTCTGTTCCCTTATGAGGCACCGTCCGAGAGCCTTCTGCCATCGGCTTCAGAAATTGAAACAGCAGATGAGTTGCCGGCAGAAGATAATAAGACCAATAGGATGATGATCATTTCCCAAAGCAGTGATTGTGAAGAGTTACAGGTTGAAAAAATCAAAGCCTTCATGAAATCCACCGGAATGGAATATGCAAAAACCTATATTACGGAATGGAACAATTCAATATCCAACAGAAATGCATTGAATGACAGCTGTTTCAGAGCAGCGTATATGGTGAGGAAGCTTATAAATGTTTATGATAAAGTTGATACCATCAATGTAATGTGTGCTTCCGACTGGATAAGCAGCTATATGGATACAGTGGGAATCGCCAATGGAGGTATCGGACTCCTTACAAAAGATACCATACGTAAGCCTGCCTACTATGCCATAGATTTCATGAATCAGCTAGGTGAATATGTTATTGACCGGACTGATAAGTTTATAATCAGCAGAAAGGAAAACGGAGACATTTACATAGTATGTCATAATTTTTCGTGGTTCAGGGAAAATTATCTTATGCAGGACGAGGATGTGGATATACTTGAGAACCGACCTATGATTTTTGAGGATGAGAAGGAGCTTAATCTCCTGATAAAGCTCAAAAATATCGGAGCACCCGGCGAGTACTGCGTAAAGAGAAGAAGCATGAACAACAGCAGCGGAAGCATACTTGGTGAGTGGAGTAAACTCCAGTTCAACACCAGACTTACCAGACAGGATATCAAATATCTTGAGGCTATATGTCTTCCGAATCTGAGCCAGAGTATTTATTCTCTTTCAAGAGAAGGGGATATAATGGAGCTGGAATTGAAGCTGGAGCCCCACGAGATAAGCATTATACATATTTTCAGGACATAAGTGATGTAAGTCTGTTTCGCCGCGAAATGCTGACGCTGCATGCCGGGATTTAAAGTGACAAAGAAAGGATGCAACAGATGATATGAATCTGTTGCATCCTTTCTTTGTTTTGTGACTTTTGTGCAATTCATAGCAAGAGATTTTAAATATATGAAAAGAATCGTTGTTAAAATCCGCCTAAAATACAATCATCTTAAGAAACATTTTTGGCAAAAAAGTTCTTACCGGGAGAAAAATATTGATAGGGGTATCAGCTATGGAGAAAAAAAAGAAAGCTTCACGCTTAGGCATGGTTTGCTATGGTCTCGGAGACCTGGCATCACAATTTGTATGGACCTATGTGGGTTCATATCTGACAATTTACTACACGGATATAGTAGGTCTCGCACCACTGGCGGTAACAGTGATCATGATGCTGGCCAGAATATGGGATGCGATTAATGATCCTATGATGGGAGCCATTGCAGAGAGAACACGTTCAAAGTTCGGAAGGTTCAGACCGTATATCGCCTTCGGCGCTCCGTTCCTTGCACTTTTCAGTGTACTTACATTCGTTAATCCCTTCGGAGGAAACAGCACAGCAGGTGTTATCTGGGCAGCGGCAACCTACATCATCGCAGGTATGATCTACACACTTGTAAATATTCCTTACGGCGCACTGGCAGGCGTAATGACCGAGGATGCCGATCAGAGAAATGTCATCAACACCTTCAGAAATATCGGAATGAATCTCGGTATGGTCATCGTAAACGGATTTTCCGCAGGTCTTGCTCTCAAGTTCTCAGCCGAAGGCGCACAGGTTGCTGACGGACACGGTTATATGATGGTTGCTATCATTTACGGAATCATAGCTGTTCCGATGTTCCTGATCGTTGCACTTACCGGAAAGGAAGTCATTCAGCCTGTAAATGAAGAGGTAAGAGGATTTTCCTTTAAGGAAACGATATCAAACCTTGTAAACAATAAGTACCTTATGATCATCACACTTATCATGGTACTTCAGATGACAGCCTTCATGGGCCGTATCGCAGTTACAGCCTATTATGTGATCTACTGCCTCGGTTCCTTCACAATGATCGGTCTTATCATGACGATCCCTTCCATCGGAGGAATCATCGGTTCATTCTTTGTTCCTTTCTTTGCAAGGAAATATGGAAAGAGAAATGTCCTCATGGTTGCCATGGCGATCCAGGCGGTCGGTCTCTTCATCATGTATCTGGCACCTTTTGACAACATAAAAATGGTGCTTGCAGGAGACATTATCTTCGGTCTCTTTAATGTAGGTTTCCCTATGAGTCTTTCAATGGTTTCAGACTCGGTTGACTATATGGAGCTTAAGAGCGGAGTCCGTACAGACGGAACAGCTTACGCAACCTACGGTCTTGCAACAAAGCTTGGTAATGCCATCGGAGGCGCCTTCGGCATCATGATAATGAGCGCCTTCGGATATGTTGCAAATGCTCAGCAGACTGCTGAGGCTCTTAGAGGAATCAATGTAACAGTTAATCTTATTCCCGCAATATTGTTTGTGGTTTCAGCTTCAGCATGTCTGCTTTGGGATATGACAGACGCTCAGGCTGATGAAATCAGAGAGCAGCTTGCCGGAAGACACAGCGGAAAAAGCTGTAATGGAGAAGTAACTGCAGAATTTGTTGAGACAGCAAAGGCAATGTAATTTTAGAATAACAAGGAGAAAAACAATGTATAAGTATGATAGAAAAGGTCCAAAGAGAGGAGTTGCTTTATACAGCTACTCAGCAGAGTTCGGACTTACAAAGACACTGGAAGACTGTTTTGAGGATTTGCATGACATGGGTGCACACGGTATAGAGATTCTTGCAAACACTCATATCGAAAACTATCCCTATCCTACAGATGAATGGGTAGAGAACTGGCACAGACTCTGCGACAAATATGAGATCGTTCCTGTGGAGTACGGCAACTGGATCGACTCACATGTTCTCGGGGACAGAGATCTCACGACTGAGGAATCTGTTGAGATGCTTAAGAGAGATATCCGTCTTGCCCACAGACTTGGTTTTACAGTTATGAGAACAAAGATGCCGGTTATCAATGATCTTCTTGAGCCGGTGCTTAACTGGAGAGAGATCATTAAGGGCGCCCTTCCTCTTGCGGAGGAGCTTGGCATAAAGATGTGCCCGGAAATCCATACACCTTCAAATCTTAAGGGTAAGCTTGTTACGGATTTTGTTGATTTCATTAAGGAGACAGGCACAAAGAACTTCGGCCTCAATATCGATTTCTCTGTATTCCGTACAGAGTTCAAGGAAGGTGAATGGGTTGACCCTAACTACACACCAAACAAGCCCGAAGACATTATCCCGCTTCTTCCTTACATTTATTGCTGTCATGCAAAATTCATTAACATGAGCGATGATTTTAAAGAGACAACAATTCCTTATCCTGAAATCATTAAGGTTATGCAGGATAACGGGTATGATGGTTATCTGTTAAGTGAATATGAAGGTGCTGATAAGTATGATGAGGGCTATGAGGTAGGACAGGCCCTTCGTAAGCATCACATTCTTCTGAAGAATCTGCTTGGAGATTAAGAAACAGGATTAAAAGGATCCTTCATTGCGGCCTTTATGGAAATGCCGGCCCGGCCGGACCGGAGGCAGGGGAAGGATCTTTACATAAATGGAGGTTTATTACAAATGGAAAAACAGGTTATCCAGTCAGTTGGATTTAGAAATATAAAGGATGAAAAGGGTAATGTCACAGGCTTTCAGCTCAAGGTGAAGCTCCCATACTACAGAGGAATTTTTCTTTCACAGCTCCGCCCGGGCACACTTTATGTAGACGGTGAAAAATTTGATAAGGATCTGATCACCTGGAACATCAACGGTGAGGATTTCACAAATGAAGAAATGAAATCTGATTTTCAGACTCATTGGTCAACAACAAAGCCTGCAGTACTCAAGGTAAAGAAGGAAGGCGGTCTTTCCCAGGGATTTCATGATATTAAGTACGGCTTCTGCTGGACTTCGTCATATATGCCTCCGATCATTCAGAACGGTCTCGATCCCGATAAGGAGCCCATGGTTTACATGCCTGAGTTTGGCCACCATGTAAATGAGAGAAGACTGTTGATCGTATAAGATGACCTATTCCCGAATTGGTTTTTGGTAGATAAAGAGAAATGAAATAACAGTACAGCCGGGACATGCGTAGTACGTATGTCCCGGCTGTGCTGTTTCTGTATAGCGAAAACGATGCAACAAATTAACAACATTTATTGCAAAAGATATTTCAAGCAAAAATCAAAAGCAAAATATGATGCTGAATTGATTTGCAATGAAAAGAGGCCAAAAAGGCATTGAGGTATCATATGGATACAAACAACAGAGAAAACACCCGATTCAGGAGGAAAGAAAATTATGAAGAAAAAAATAGTATCAGGAATTTTAATGGGAGCCATGGCTCTTTCACTTGCGGCCTGCGGCAGCAGTACAAACAATGAAGAGAAGGCTAAAACAGAAGCATCCGGTGCTGCAGAGCAGAAGGAAGAGGCAACCTCAGGTGCTGCAGAGCAGAAGGCGGAAACAACAGCAAGTGTCGGAGAATCAGCTTCAACACACATTTATGTTCTTACTGCACCTGAAGATCACGGCTGGACCGGATCGGTTGCAACATTTGCAAAGGAAAAGGTTGAGGAAGTTAACGGAGAAGGCAAGTACAGTGCAGAGGTCATCACTTGTGATGACGCGTCTTATCAGATCAATCAGATCGAGGATATCATCGCTAAGGGTGAGAAGGATATAGCAGTAGTTATCCAGCCTATCGACGATACAGTTCAGTCCGCTATCCAGGGACTTGTAGATGCAGGTGTACCTTATGTGGCATTTGACAGAATCATTGATGGAGTTCAGGACAGTGCGGTTGCCAATGTTAAGGGCGACAATGAGGGAATAGGTGCAGGTTCAGCGGCATATTTCGTTTCACTGGGTCTTAAGCCGGGCGATAAGGTTTATGTTTACGAGGGAGACACCTCTTCTGTTACAACACTTCGGAATCAGGGCTTTGTAGAGTATCTTACAGGCGAGCTTGCATTTGACGGAGAAAAGATAGCTGATGATGCAAAGTGGACAGAGGATCAGGTGAACAGCAGCATTACATATTCAGGCGCTATGAACTGGAGCCGCTCGGATACAAAGGCTTCCTTTGAGACACTCATGGGTGACAGCTCCAATACTTCCACAAAGTGGATCTATGCAGAGGACGATGAGCTTGCTATGGGTATCCTTGAGGCATTGAACGGCGGAGGAATCGAGGATTCTGCAAAGGCAGCATTCCTCGGAAACAAGCCTGTAATTACCGGCTGCGGCGGACTTGATGAGTTCTATGGTGTACTGAGAGGCGAGTCCTACGGAGATATTTACGGTCAGCTTGGCGGATTTATGTCAGTAACCTACAGCCCAAGCATGATCCAGACAGCAATTGCAGATATGGTTGACTATCTTGACGGCAAGGAAGTTACCCAGGATCACGTTATCGAGTGCAAAAATGTAACTGCAGATAATGTTTCCGAATTCAAGGGATTTAACTAAAACATCGGACCCGTATAGAAAGACTTCTGTATGTCAGAAATAAACGGTTAAAAGTAGAATTTAACAAAAGAGGAGTAAAAGGCATGTCGCTTTTGGAAATGAAAAATATAAAAAAATCCTTCAGCGGCGTACCGGTTCTGAAAGGCGTGGATCTTACCGTGGAAAAGGGCGAAATCCACGCCCTTCTTGGTGAAAACGGTGCCGGTAAGTCAACGCTGATGAATATCCTGACAGGAACAATAGATTCTGACGGAGGAACCATCACTTTCAATGGTCAGGAATTAAAAAATATAAGCATTAAAAAGAGTGAGGAAGCCGGAATTGCATTTGTGCATCAGGAGCTGAATCTTTTTAACGATCTGAGAGTATTTGAAAATATATATATAAATAAAGAGCTTACCAATGCGTTCGGAAAACTGAGAAAAAAAGAAATGATCAGGAATTCCGAAAAGCTCTTTAAAGAGTTAGGGGTAAACATTGACCCTGAGGAGCTTGTGGATAATCTGAAGATGGGTGAGAAACAGCTGCTGGAGATAAGCAAAGCGCTTTTCTTTGACGCGAAACTTCTGATCCTTGATGAACCCACAACTTCTCTCACCAATGAAGAAGTAGAGCATCTTTTCGGGATAGTAAAAGAGTTAAAAAAGAAGGGGATATCTTTTATATTTATTTCCCATAAGATGCCCGAAATCTTCGAGTACTGTGATTCATACACGGTTTTCAGAAACGGTGAATATGTTGGCAGCGGGAAGATTGCTGATACCACACCTCAGGAAGTAACAAAACTGATGGTGGGGCATGCTTCGGATAACGGAGACATTTACCGTAAAAGAGAGACCGGGGAGGAAGTGCTGAAGCTTGATAAGGTAAGCGGAAAAGGTTTCAATAACATCTCCATGTCCGTGAAGAAGGGTGAGATCCTGGGACTTACGGGACTTCAGGGTTCAGGCAGCAGTGAACTTTTACAGAGTCTTTTCGGAACCAACCCAATAAGTTCCGGAGAGGTTGAAGTATTTGGAAAGAAGTTTTCTGAAATAGATACACATAAAGCAATGAGAGCGGGAATCGGACTCCTCCCGGCAAATCGTAAGGAAAATTCCGTAATTCCTGACATGACGATCGCGGAAAACATGTATCTTGCCGAGCAGGTGCTTTCGGCAGTGCATTTCAACATAGATAAGAAAAAAGAGAAAGATAACTATCAAAATTATAAACAGCAGCTAAATATCAAGGCCGAGTCGGCGGATGACGGAATTCTTTCCCTGAGCGGAGGAAATCAGCAGAAGGTATTTATAGCAAGATGGCTGAATACCGGTGCCGACATTCTTCTTTTCGATAATCCTACACAGGGGATCGATGTGGGTGCGAAGGAAGAAATATATAAACTGATATTGAGGCTCTCAGAATCGGGGAAGACGATACTTGTAAACACCCTGGAAATTCCCGAGCTGCAAAAAGTGGCGGACAGAGTTTTGATCTTCTATAACGGTGAGATAATCAAGAGTCTTTCACATGATGAAATAGAAGAGCACACAGTCATGATGTATTCTACCAATTCTGTGGAGGCGTGAAAGAGATGGATATAGCAATGAACATAGCGATGGAAAAGAGCAAAAAAAAGAAAAATGTGCTGGGCTGTATATGGCACAATTACAGTTTCATATTTGTATTTTTTATTATCTTCATAGTATATGCGGTGAGCAGCAGTGTGATGACCTGGAGCGCCACCATGAATATCCTGAGGCATTCGGCGGTCATCGGTATAGTTTCACTGGGAATGGGAATGGTATGCCTCACCGGTGAGATAGACCTTTCGGCAGGTTCTACACTGGCACTTGTAAGCGGATTCTCGGTGGTAATCTTCAATGCCACATCAGGAAATCTGTTTTTAACGGCAATTTTCTCGGTTGCTTTCGGTGCGGCTCTCGGATTTATAAACGGTCTTCTTGTGGGAGTAGTTAAGATGCCATCCTTCATTGTGACTCTGGCTACAATGCTTATCTACAGATCATTCTCACAGTACTTCTGTCAGCACATTCCAAAAGCGCTTATAGGAGGAGGCTCTTCCGTTTACAGAATGTCCAATAAATTCAGCGGCTATGACATCATGTATGCCATCGGAAACAACAAGCTCGCTACCATACCTATCGTAGGAATTCTCCTTATAATCTTCACTGTTATTTTTGTATATATTCTTGAAGATACAAAATACGGCAAGAAGATTTATGCTACCGGTTCAAGTGAAAAGGGAGCTTTCATGACAGGTATCAACGTTAAGGCAGTCAAGATGTCTGTTTTCGTGATCATGGGTGCAATGGTAGGTATAGCAGCTTATCTCTGGATATGCATGAATGCATCTTCAGATCCTGCAACAACAGGTTCAAGCTATGAGATGTACGCAATTGCAGCAGTAGTCCTCGGCGGTATAGCAATGAGCGGCGGACGCGGCAGAATGCTGGGAGTACTTTTCGGATCACTTTCCTATACTGTTATCGATAAGATAATCATTGCGTTAAAGATGGATTCACTTATCAACAATGCAATAAAGGGAATTATTCTTATAGTTGTAATTCTTATTCAGATTGCAGCACCTCAGATAAAAGAAAAACTGAAAAAGTAAGACGGTCAGATTTGTTGATTCTGTATATCGGAAATAACGACTAAAAGCATTTGTGAATGAAAGTGATCATGCATATCGATATCAGCATGTCAGTCATTATGGCTAAGAAAGGCTTTAACATTTGAGATAATTCTAAAGGGGATTAATTATGAATAAAGTAAGGGTTGGAATCATAGGCTGCGGGGCTATTTCTGTGAGGAGACATCTGCCTGAGTATGCTGCCCGTGAGGATGTTGAGATCGCCGCAATTTATAACCGGACCAAAAGCAAGGCAGAGGAGGTTCAGAGACAGTACGGCGGTGTGGTCTGTGACAGTGTTGAGCAGCTTGTGAACATGGATCTTGATGCAGTCAGTGTCTGCACATCAAATGCGCGGCATGCTCACGATGCCATACTTGCTCTCAGGGCAGGTAAGCACGTACTCTGTGAAAAGCCCATGGATGTTCAGATCTATAAATGTATAGCCATGGTGGAAGAGGCGGAAAAGGCCGGAAAACTTCTTATGATCGCACAGAACCAGCGTTTTTCCTCTGCTCATGTTAAGGCAAAGGAACTGATACAGTCGGGTGAGATAGGCAGGATAGTATCCTTCGAGACAAAGTTCGGTCATTCGGGACCCGAAAGATGGACCGGCTCCGATGACACATGGTTCTTTAAGAAAACGGATGCAGGGATGGGTGCTCTTGCAGACCTTGGCATCCATAAAACGGATCTTGTGCATTATATCACGGGAGAGAACATTACGGAGGTTTATGCCCATACTGCGACACTTGATAAGAAATATCCGGATGGCAGCCTCATCGATGTCGAGGATAATGCCTGGTGCATTTACAAGCTTGGAAACGGTGCAACGGGAACGATGCATGCAAGCTGGACGGATTACGGTCAGGAATATAATTCAATTGTTATACATGGAACAGAGGGGTCGATAAGATGCTACGATGACAGGGAATACAGTCTCATAGTGGAGAAAAAGGACGGCAGACAAAACTTCCTTTCAACCGAGAAAATGATGACCAATTCGGATCAGACCATCGGAACCGGTGAAAATCTGAACTCAGGAGTTATCGATGAATTCATCGGATCCATCAAGGGTGAAAGGAAGTGCAGATGTACCGGCGCCGATGCCCTCAGGTCAATGAGAGTGATCTTTGCCGCTATGGCATCCTCTGATATCGGAAGGATGATAAGTATTCCGGAAAACAGATAGATCAGAAGCTTCCGCCCAGATTTTCAAATGTGTCTATAACGACTACACAGTCCCCGGTTACTTTCTGCATCACAAGCTTCATGATGTTCTCAGGAAGAGCAACGCATCCGCCGGTATAAGGCTTAAGCGGTCCGAAGCAGTGGAGGAATATAGCAGAGCCTCTTCCGGGAGCACCCTCTTCATTGAAGCTGATGTTGAGGCAGTACTGGTACTGATACTCATAATCAGTGATATGCTCGCTGTTGTCCTTTACTAGCTCAGGAAAATCCTTTATATCCACCATTTCGTTATAATGCATACCTTCGCGGTCATCACCTGACCACCAGGTATCGTCGTCTACCTTTACATAAGGAATCTGACATCCCGGGTCATCGGCAATTCCGAAGGCTTTATTGAAGTGGTAGGTGCCTATAGGAGTCTGTGCGCAGCCCTCTTTATGATCCTCATCAAGGCAGAGACCGTTAAGTCCTACAAATCCGGGAGTTGACAGAATCTGTATCCAGTTTCCGCTCTTATCTCTTTCGTGCATTGAAACAGTAGCGGTTGTTTTATCCATGCCCATTCCGGCAACAACGAAAAGCTGCTTGGTGTTTTCGTCTCTGGCAGCATCCAGATTTGTTATCCATTCAGGAGATGGCTGTTCCTTTTGAATATCTGCGTGGAGTTCAACATTAGCCTTGGCGTCCGGTTTAGCGCCGGAAACATCATCTTTCTCTGCGCCGACAATCTCTCTGCGAACATTTGATTTTTCGGCAGTTGTTTCTTCAGTGACCGTGGTCTCTGCAGCAGTTTCTCCGGCTTCGGTGGATTCCTCCGCAGCGGCTGTGGTTTCTTCTGCCTGAGCTGTAGTTTCCGCAGCGGCAGAAGTTTCAGTAGTGCCTGCAGTCGGAATTTCGTTAGCGCCGCAGCCTGCCAGAACAAGACATAAAACAGATGCCAAAAGAATAGATTTTTTCATCATGATAATTACCCTCTGATCAAAAAGATATGTAACAGTTTCAACATAATAAGTTTATCACAATATGAGACAAAACAAGATGCAATTCTTTCGATAATCAACGGAAACTTTAAGTTTTAAGGACATTGGTTATATACTATCGATTCCCTGCGATATAATCACTATCAACAGTTTGGAAGCTGTGATTGTCAGCTATTTTATTACTGAAGAGGCGTTCAGGTCCTTGCAGGATTCTCCGCCGGCAATCCATACTAACTGATAATAAGCTAAGGAATAGAAAAGAATGAATGAAAATATATTATTTATAGAATTGAATGTGCTGTGT
>JAGAXP010000208.1 GCA_017940955.1 Oribacterium sp. | reverse complement strand
GAACCGGGCAGTTATATAGCAGTTATTTCTGTGGATGAAAAGCTTATGGATACATTTAACGGAGCACCTATTACCATTGCTTCAAAAGGAACATATTCACTTTCAAACGGAAACAGCAGAGTTATTGACCCTGAAACCGGACAGATTGCAGACTCGGGAATTGTAGCTTCAACTGTCATTTCAAGTGATGCAGCTTTAGCCGATGCATTTGGTTCAGCTGTTGTTGTGATGGGCTATGATAAAGCGGTCGAGTTCTGGAAAGAAAGCGATGATGATTTTGAAATGGTGCTTGTAGATGAGAACAATAATATCTATGTAACAGAAGGAATGAAGGATAATCTTAAGTCGGATGGTAAATTAGAAATTATTAGGAAAGAATAGACTTATGAGTTTCTATGATTGATACTGTATATCAGTTGTAGATTATTGGAATCATATAGGCATATATATGCCTCAAGAGTAATACGTTATTCGATATTATTTCTTTAGAAGACTGTTCTGCTTTCTCGGACACATACACGAAATGATTGCAGATATCCTCAATTATTATACGTAAAAAAAAGCCGGCCTCTCGGTCAGCTTTTTTTGAACACAAACTTGATTTAATTAAACGGAAGACCATCGTCTTCTACCCCATCCGGTATACTCATAAAACCATCATGTCCGGAAATCTATTATTATCAAAAGTTTGCGCCGGTCCTAAAGTAAAGGACTTCTTTAAAACAATTTTCAAGTAGACCTATTACGGAGCCTTTAACAATTGTTAGAAATGATAGTCTTATATAGTGCTTCGGCTAATGCTTTATGGCCATCAGGAGACAAGTGTAAGGAATCTTCTTTTGAAGGTTCTGCATAGTCTGAAGCTTTTAGGAAAATACAATCCTTATCTTCGGCTATCTTTTTGTAATACTCAGGGAAACTGCGGGAACTTTCTATTGCGTCTTCATCGTACTTCTCGCTAAATGGAGATGATTTTATCCCTTCACCTATTTCCGGTGGAGATACCAAGATGATCTTAGGTATAAAACCCTGTTTATCAGCGGCAAACTCCGTGATGACATCAACAAGCTTTCCGGCACCTTCTGCTATCTCTTTAGTTGATACATTGAAACTATTTTTAAGATCATTAGTCCCAAGCATAAGTATCACTATGTCTATCGGCTTGTGAGTGTTAAGGCAGGGCTTAAGGTATGGAAGCCCGTTTTTCCAAGGCTCTGTTGGATCATCGAAAGCAGTTGTTCTTCCGTTGCATCCCTCTTCTATCACCATGAAATCCTGTCCTAATAATTGCTGTAATCTTCCGGTCCATCGGATATCGGAAGGGTATCTTAGCCCATTGCGAGGGTCAAATCCATATGTATTTGAATCTCCGTAGCATAATACTGTCTTCATTTGAAACCTCCATTTATTTTTAAAGAAATAGTATCTAAAATGATATTCTGATTGCTCCCACGGGCTTGCCCGTGGGAGCAGTCAGTGCAGACGAAGGAAAGTGAGAAAACCAGCTAATCACACGGATAGTCAGGATTAGCTGGCTTAGGCAAATTGCCAAGTCTTCGCAATAGTATCGACAAAAACAAACCTTTGGTTCCCATACGGATTCCCGTCTCTGTATGTCGAAAAGTTATCGAGACTAAGGAGATTACCTTCCTGAATAGCCGAAATTACCGGAGCCATTGCTGGTATTGTCTGAGAAACCATCATCATTGACCTCAGGCCTGTAGCAAATATAATTCTTAATCTCATATTGTCCTCCCAAACTATCTTTTCTTTAATTATGGGAGGAGATGTTATCGTAATGGCGTTATGTTTAATCAAAATATGGGATTTTTCGAACTGTATTATTTATCCTCTTTAGACTTATTGAGCTCGTCATAATATGACTTGTATCTGTACGCTGTCCTACGGCTGCATAAACCGGTTTCTACGATTTCCATTATGGTCTTTCCACCTTCATACAGGACAACGAAGTCGTTATAGCCCTGCATCCACTGCTCGTCATGTTTCTTTCTTCCGCCGATTTTTCTATTTTTGTAGTATTCAAGTTCTTCTTTGAGCTTAGCATTCTCTTCTTCCAGCTTTTTGATCTTTTTCAAAGCATCTTCAAGTGTTATTTTTTTCATGATATTCGCTCCTTTCTGCGCCATATTCAATATGACATCAGTGTAGCATCAAATGATTTGCGTGTCAATATAAATGTGACACATTACCTGTAAGCAAAAATAAAAAGCCCGTACGTTATGTACAGGCTTCTACGGATCATCCGCACCCAGTGCTTACCCTTTCTTTCAAAGATTCTTTCCCAATATCCGATAGAAGTTGTCAGAACAGAAAAGATATAGTGCTGTTAACAGTGCGTGATAGCTCGGATCCTTGATGAAGTATCGTTTAAATTAACATTCTACTGATAATTAGCAATAATTCTAAATTTGGTTTTAGTTGCAGCTTTACAACAATTATGGAAGGAGTTATGAGCAGATAAGTATTTTTAACATATCTGACATTTCGTTCATGGAAATGTTAACTGACCGCTATTATTCATTCATAGTTTTGTTACAGCTTATAAGAGGGGCATTTTTCTGTTGGTCAACAAATAATATGGCACGGAGTCTCCCGATTAAATATTGAAGACTCTGTGCCAACAATGTCTAATGAGTAGATGTAGATAATGTTGATATTTTATCCAAAATCACTTTTTCAGTATCCCATACATATACTCATCCAAACACTTTTCCAGTATTCCTTCCGCATCCAAATCGCCGAACCCATGATAGAACTCTTCAGCAACACCGCCGGCAATAGCTCCGAAGGTATCAGTATCACAATTAAGGCTAATGACATTTCTAATGAAGCTTTCATAGTCAGTGCTTTCGTAGAAGCATCTCATGGCCGCCGGAACAGACCCTTGGCAGGTTTCATTCCATCTGTATCGAGGCCTTAACTCTTCGAGGCTATAAGCTATGCTGTATTCATAGTCCTCAGGCGGATATTCTCTTAATACATAGTCGTATATTTCCTGCTTGCTCTTTCCATGCTTTGCCATCCATATACATGTTGCGGTTACTACTGCACCTTTGATTCCTTCCGGATGATTATGAGACACTGCCGCAGTAACCTCAGCCATCCTCAGCATTTCATCGTAATCATCAAAGTACTCTCCTACATAAGAAACTCTCATAGCGGAACCATTGCCATAGCTTTCATATGGAGTATGGTCATCCCCATTTATCCAGTTACGGAAATTTCCGCCGTACCCGCAATTTGGATACCTCCTGCCAACTTCCACCATAGTCTCAGTAAGATCACGTCCTTCAAGAATTGCCTTCTTTATGGCAAGTGTCATTACGGTATCATCGGTGAATCTTGCAGGTGGGTTTCCTGTCAGGGGCACAGTCTTCCAGTCATAATCTCTTATTCTTCTAAACTCATATGGAGAACCGAGTATATCCCCAAGTATTGCGCCTTTAACTGCCATAGGATTTTCTCCTTTACTGAACTTTTCCGCGCTTCCTGAAATCAACTTTTATTTCTTCAGCCCAGTTGCTCTCTTCAAGACATTCGCTTGCCTTTGCAGAGCCATGTGCCCTCATTACCGAACATACAGCTCTGGAGATTCCCGCATAGACATTTGCAGTGCCGATCTCATCACATACGTAGTTGACTGCCCTTTCCTTACTGATTCCAAACTTCCTGGCTTCTTCGTAGGCATCAATATTTGCTCCGATGAAAATGAATTCCCAACCGTATTTTTCCTGTTGATGTTTCACCATATTTTCAACCTGTTCTCTAGAGTACCTGGTGCTTGCATTCTCCATTCCGTCTGTGGTGATCACAACAAGAGTATTATCAGGTCTGTCCTCCGGCCTTATGTACTTGTGTACATTTCCGATGTGGCGGATTGCACCACCCACTGCATCAAGGAGTGCTGTACATCCCCTGACGTAGTACTGTTTATCTGTCATTTTCTCAATCTTGTCAATCGGGACTCTGTCATGTATCACTTCACTTCTGTCGTCGAAAAGTACAGTGGAGACGAGAGCTTTCTCACCTGTTTTCTTCTGCTTTTCCATCATGGCATTGAAACCACCGATGGTATCGGCTTCAAGTCCTCCCATAGATCCGCTTCTGTCCAAAATATAAACTATCTCTGTATAACCCTTACTCATTCTGTTACCTCCTGCATATCGCTATATATTGATCTCTGCCCCTCTGCAGCGAGGCATTTCCTATCTGATATCCTAATGATACATTGCCGCAATAAAAAAAAGGTAAACCCGGAGTTTACCCTTAAGATAGTCAGTCTTTTGAAAGCGGATCCAGCCCATAATCAAAGAGCACGATATCAATTTTAATCACATTGTATTCTTTATTTTCGATGAAGTACCTGACTACTGCATCGGTTTGGGATATGGGCGATAATGCATATCCGGCAATTCTTAGGAAATCTACAGTTTCATCAAGATTGAGACGTAATCCAACAGCAAGTGCAAGAACTTTTTTCTTTGAAGGATTAACTTTACCCTTCATGATCCTTGAAAAATACTGCTTGGAGATATTGGCAGCCGCATAGACCTCAGAGTTCCTGAGACCTTTTTTATTTATGATTTTCTGAAGATGTTTTTCAAAGGACTCCTTGTAAATGCTTTTAAGCATGTCATCAAGAATCCCGGATGAACCTGATGCCGGAGCACTTTTTCCTGAAAATGCTTTGAATGCGGGTAATCTTCCAGCCTTTGGAATAGCATTTTTTCTTTCTGAAGCCGGTGCCGGTAAATCCTCTTCAGGGATATTTTCATCAGATTCAGCTTCATCAGATGACGCTTCATCCAAAGTCATGCTTTGCCCAAAGGATTCCCGTGGCGCAGAACCGCAGTAATCATATTCCTTTGCCAGAGCATCAGCGACATAATCATCATCTATATAGCTTCTGACTTCCTCTACCAGCTCACCGGACAACTTGACGCTCTGCGTCCCAAACACCACAAGAAGGATCTCCATGTCATGATCCTCCAGAAATCCGGTGAAAGCATTAACAGCGATCTCCATTGCAAGACGCTGCGGGAACTTATACGTTCCGGTGGCAAGAAGCGGGAATGCTATAGATTTACAGTCATATTCCTCCGCAAGCTGTAAAGCTTTATCGTAACAGGCTTTAAGAAGCTCAGCCTCACCTTCATTACCACCTTTCCACCATGGACTGCTTGCATGGATTATGTATCTCGCATCCAGGTCAAATGCCGGAGTGACTGCAACATCACCGGGATCAAGGGCTCCTATCTTTCTCCGCTCATTGAGAAGCTGTTCTTTTCCGGCAGCTGTATATATCGCAGAATCCACCCCTCCACCAATTGCAACATCGGGATTGGCAGTGTTTACGATGGCATCTGCTTTTACTTTGGTTATATCATTTCTGATTATTTGAAACGGCATTTTGTCTCCTCCGGCCGGTTATCATCAGGGAATAGAATATCGTCTTTCCTTAATATATTTATAATACTCGTTAACAAGATTGCGATAACCTATCTTTTTTAGCATTTCATAAGTTATCTTATAGTTCCCTTTATAATGTCTGCCACTATACAGATATCTTAAATATTCCTGCATATAAT
>JAGAXP010000207.1 GCA_017940955.1 Oribacterium sp. | reverse complement strand
TCCTCCTTAATGCCGGAGTGCATATGTGGATGAACTTATGGAATGTATCATTTAGAATTAGTAAATTCTACAGTATAATTTGGAATTAGTAATTTCCACATCTTGAATAATTGGGGTGGAAGTTAGTTTTACAATTCACTTTTTAAATTGATGCCCTTCGGCTCCCGAATCAATGTCTTGTCAGTTTCCCCCTTGTTTGTTATAATATCGTTTGCTGTTTAAAAGGTCAGGGGCATACTATGCCTTTTTGACCCC
Source organism: Oribacterium sp. (assembly GCA_017940955.1). The sequence goes on along the minus strand of JAGAXP010000207.1, from coordinate 11,031 downwards.
AGTAAATTTTTATGGTAAAAGGAAGATATTCCAATGAACAACAAGCTTAAAGCAGCTCTTGGTCTGCTCCTGATACTGGCTATAACAGCCGGTTTCTGTTTCCTGGGAGTGAATGGCGCAAGAGACATTAAACTCGGTCTCGATTTGAACGGTGGTGTATCCATAACCTATCAGACCGTTGAACCAAACCCAACTGCGGAACAGATGTCCGACACTATTTACAAGCTTCAGCTGAAGGCCCAGGGCTATTCAACAGAGGCTCAGGTTTATCAGGAAGGATCAAACCGTATAAACATTGACATTCCGGGTGCAACAGATGCCAATGAGATTCTCGCTGAGCTCGGTGAGCCTGGTACACTTCAATTTGCCGACGTTCAGGGTAATGTACTTCTTACCGGTGATGATGTTAAGAATGCTTCAGCCGGAATGACCAACAACAATGGTACAAATGAGTATATCATTCAGCTCACATTTACTGATGAGGGTGCAAAGAAGTTTGCTGATGCCACAGCCAACAACGTAGGCAATCCGCTGTTTATCATTTATAACGATAATGTTATTTCAGCTCCTACGGTTCAGGAAGCAATCTCCGGAGGACAGGCTTCGATCACAGGAATTTCCGACTATGATGAGGCAACAAGGATCGCGTCCACCATCCGTATCGGTGCGCTCCCGTTACAGCTTACAGAGCTCCGTTCCAATGTTATCGGTGCTACCCTCGGACAGGAAGCTATCTCAACATCCATAAAGGCAGGAATCATAGGACTTGGTCTGGTAATGCTTTTCATGATCGTTTTCTATCTGCTTCCGGGATTTACATCTTCTCTTGCGCTCATTATGTATACAGGTCTTGAACTTGTTATATTACAGGCGTTTGAAGTAACCCTTACCCTTCCGGGTATCGCAGGTATCATCCTTTCCATAGGTATGGCGGTTGATGCCAATGTCATCATTTTTACACGTATCAAGGAAGAGCTTGGTCTCGGAAACAGCGTAGAGAATTCCATCAAGGCCGGTTACAGCAAGGCACTTTCTGCCATCCTTGACGGAAATATCACAACACTTATCGCAGCTGCAGTGCTTTACTTAAGAGGTTCAGGTACCGTTAAGGGCTTCGCTTCAACACTTGCCATCGGTATCGTTATCTCACTTATTACAGCTCTTTTTGTAACCCGCAGCCTCCTCTGGACATTTGTACAGTTCGGAGCTACAGATCCTAAGCTTTACGGCGTACGCAAGGATATCAAGATATTTGATTTCATCAAGTTCCGTAAAAAAGCTTATACAGCTTCAGCAGTTGTGATCCTTGCAGGTTTCATATTCCTTGGCATGAACAAGGCATCTATCGGAAATCTTTTCAATTATGATCTTGATTTCCAGGGTGGTTCTTCAACAAACGTAACCTTTAACGAGGATCTTTCACTTGAAGATGTGGATGCAAAGGTTTCACCTATATTCAAGGAAGTAACCGGTGGTGATGCTTCTGTTCAGGCTTCTAAGGTAGCCGGCACAAATGAAGTTATCATTAAGACTAGAACTCTCACAACAGAAGAGAGAAAAGACCTTTACCAGAAGCTGGTTGACGAGTTCTCTGTTGATGAATCAAAGATCACAACAGAAAACATTTCAGGTGCTGTTTCAAATGAAATGAAGGCTGATGCGGTTTGGGCATTTATCATTGCCATCATCTGCATGCTCATCTATATCTGGATCAGATTCAAGGATATCAGATTTGCTTCAGCTTCCGTTCTTGCCCTTACACATGACGTACTTGTGACAGTTGCATTCTATGCAGGTCTTAAGTGGGCAGTAGGATCAACCTTTATTGCATGTATTCTTACTATCGTTGGTTATTCCATCAATGCAACCATCGTTGTATTTGACCGTATCCGTGAGAATCTTGCAGATCCTGAAAAGAGAAAGGATAAGGCAGACTGTGTAAATACAGCTATTTCACAGACACTTACACGTTCCATCAATACTTCACTTACAACCTTCATCATGGTTATTGTGCTTTATATCTTCGGAGTTTCTTCAATCCGTGATTTCACAATGCCTCTTATGGTTGGTATCGTAGCCGGTGCATGGTCTTCAATAACAATTGCAGGTCCGCTCTGGTTTGACCTTACAAATCGCGCCATGAAGAAGCAGGCTGAAAAGGTTGCAGCAGAGAAGGCAGCTAAGCTTGAAGCAAAAGCAGCAAAGAAGACTGCTAAGAAATAATCTCTTAGCCACAAGTCTTGACGGAATTGGAATATTCTTATAAATTAGAGACCGACTCATGCGAGTCGGTCTTTTTCTGTATCGAAAGGGGTAGGGATGTCTGCATTGCATACCGATGTTCACCGGTTAAATGGTATTGCCCCGGACGATATGATCAAAGTGGCGCCGGGCTGCTTTCCCGGAGTGCTCTTTCAGGAACTAAGAAATTGAGGTTCAAACAATGAAATACGAAATCATCAAAACCAGCGGCCGTGCAAAGTCGGCGCATATGGAAACCGTACATGGCTCTATCGAGACTCCGGTTTTCATGAATGTAGGTACTGTTGCTGCAATAAAGGGCGGAGTATCAACAGACGATCTTCGAACCATAGGTACACAGGTAGAGCTGTCCAATACTTATCACCTGCATGTACGCACCGGAGATCAGCTTATAAAGAAATTTGGCGGTCTTCACAAATTCATGAAATGGGATCGTCCCATACTTACAGACTCCGGCGGATTCCAGGTATTTTCACTTGCCGGAACCGGCAGAAAAATAAAAGAAGAGGGCGTTTATTTCCAAAGCCATATCGATGGCCGCAGGATATTCATGGGGCCTGAAGAATCCATGCAGATCCAGTCAAATCTCGGATCAACCATAGCCATGGCATTTGATGAGTGCCCTCCTGCTCTTGCTGACAGAGAATATATCCTTCCCTCTGTTGAAAGAACCACCAGATGGCTGGAAAGATGTAAGAAGGAAATGGCCAGATTAAATTCACTGCCTGATACTGTTAATAAGGATCAGCTGCTTTTCGGTATCAATCAGGGCGGTATAATCGATGACATTCGCATACAGCACGCAGACATCATCAGCAAGATGGATATGGATGGTTATGCTGTAGGCGGTCTTGCAGTCGGTGAGACCCACGAGCAGATGTATCATATCCTTGATATCGTTGTTCCGCATCTGCCTAAGGAAAAACCCACATACCTTATGGGAGTAGGAACCCCTGCCAATATCATCGAATCTGTTGACAGAGGCATTGACTTCTTTGACTGTGTATATCCTTCAAGAAACGGACGGCATGGTCATGTATATACTCACAAGGGTAAGATGAATCTTTTCAATCAGAAGTATGAGCTTGACGAAAGACCTATAGAAGAGGGATGTAAATGTCCTGTCTGCGCAGGTTTGAAGAGAGAGGACGGTTCCTATACAGGCGGCTACAGCAGAGCTTACATCCGTCATCTTCTCAAAGCCAAGGAGATGCTTGGTATGCGTATGTGCGTACTTCACAATCTTTATTTCTACAATCATCTCACTGAAGAGATCCGTGGCGCCATCAGAGGCGACAACTGGACAGAGTGGAAAGAGGATGCTATCCATAAGCTCGGAACCTACGACAGAGGGGAAGAGTGATAAACATCACGGAGCCTTAGGTCATTCATTTTAAACCGAATCGCTTCGTCGGAAAAATCTAAAATCAGACCCCTAAGAACCACTAGGCCCTCGCCAATGTAGGAGATTTTCCTGATGAAAACTCCTACTTGGCGAGGGGACTAAGGAAAAATGAATCCAAGTGGTTCTAAGGGGTCTGATTTTGATTTTTCTCAACTCAGCTCAACGGTTTAAAATGAATGACCTAAGTCTCCTGATAGTACGTTTATTCCTCTTTTGAAGAGGACGCAAATTATTTTGATCTTGAACTCTGATTAGCCTGCCAGATGTACCAAAGGCCCTCCAGGAGCAGGTTTTCATTGAGTATCATTTTATGTCTTGTGTATTTGATGATTTTTGGGGCTATTCCTCCGGTTGCAATGATGGTTGGCGAAGGATCACCGATCTCTTCTATAAATCTGTCAATGATTCCGTCTATAGCCCCTGCCGTGCCATAGATTATACCTGCCTTCATGGCATCGTTTGTCTGAGTGCAGATCAGTTTCTTTGGCGGTGTCAGATCTATGGAAGGTAAAAGAGAGGTTTCTCTGGAAAGTGCATTCATGGATAATGTCACTCCCGGCATGAATACGCCTCCGGTATATGTCCCTTCCTTATCGATAACAGTTATGGTAGTTGCAGTTCCCAGATTAACTATGATTGCTGGGAGTTTGTATATATTCTTGGCAGCTGAAGCCGCAGATACCAGATCAGAACCTATGGTTCCGGGATCATCTATTTTCAAACGAACTCCCGATTTCACACCTGCACCTACTATTACAGCATTTTTTCCCGTCACTACCTTCAGTGCATCCGAAAGCACCTCTCTCAATGGAGGAACCACGCAGGAAATGATGACTCCGTCTGTTTTCTTCTCTTTTAAGTTAGTCAGACATAATATGCGGTCAATGTCCGAAGCATATTCAAAAAGTGTTTTGTTTTGATTTGTTTCCAGTCGAACTACAGGATCCAGGACTTTTCCGTTATCCACGCATCCGATTTTCGTGTGGGAATTCCCACAATCCACAGCCAGAATCATAATTCCTCCTAACAGCTGATATGTAATGACCTCCTGTCAAGAGAAAACTTACAGGGAGTCACCACAAACTTATTTAATTGTTACTGAAGGCATCTGGAAAGAGCCTCGGGGTATCAGTTCCCGGCATTGGCCACTCTGATATACGTGGATTGGTTACCGACAGGTCAATGGTCCGCCGTGAGCTCTACCGTCTAAAAGCGTGGATCACAGATCACTCTGTGCCGACATAGTTGTATCGTAGATAGCTCGAACCTTGAAATGGCCGAAGCCCTTTCAAGATGCCTTCAGTTGTTACTTGGTTCTGGCCAGATGTAAATGGCGTAAGCCATCTTACATCTGCTTGATTGCCCACTATAACAGTGGGATGATGATGTCAAGGCTGCGAAGCACCGCCACAGGCGGCCTGGCCTTGATATCAGCAGCACAATGTTATACCTCATCATGCTATGTTATCGGTCATCATGCCCCACATAAAGCACGCGAGTTCTCTGGCGATGGCAGTTTTTGCAACGTTATGTTTCTTGCACTTACTGAGAACCATTTTATAGTACCTGCGTCTCAGGCGCTCGTTAGCCTTATCGGCATAGGCGATGACCTGTGGAGTATTTCCATCCTGACGTGTCTTCAAGGCTTTTGATTTGTAACCTATCTGTCCTCTTGAATAGCACTGAGAGGCCTCCGTCAGGAGCATGCGTACATGCCGGTTTCCGGCCTTTGTAATGCCCAGCCTCGTTTGACCGTCACCGCTTGATTCTTCGCCAGGAACAAGCCCTATATATGAGGCGAACTTTTCTGCTGAGGCAAAACGTTTGAAGTCGCCTACCTCAACAATGACGGATAATGCTGTATGTGTCTTTACACCTATGAAACAGCAGAGCTTCCTGACAGCTTCTTTGTATTCATTTTTTGCTGCAAGCTCTTCGATCCTTTTATCAAGACGTTCGAGCTTATCACTTAAGGTCGTATACGTCAGCAGATATTCATCGAGGATCTCTTTGTAAAGAGCCTCAGGGGTCAGTGACTTGAGCCAGTTTATATGAGCTGCCGTCCAATGGCTGTTTCCGTCAAATCGGTAATTGTGCCTTAGACAGAATGCCAGGATCTGCTGCTTGACCTTTTTAAGTGCGAGTTTATGATCATCGCGCATACGGAGGAATTCTTTTACTTCCTCGTCAGATGCGGTAGGAACATGTACCGGACTGTAGTTGTGCTGGGCAAGACATTTTCCTATGATCTTAGCATCACGCTTATCCGTCTTGATCCTCTTTTTGCCACGTTGCTCCAGCATCGTGGTAGGAGCAAGGATCACACAGTCGACATGATGATCGGACAACTGGTGATATAAGGTGTAACCGAGGCAGCCCGCCTCATAACCGCATACGAAGATAGTATCGTTTCCGTAGACGGTGCGAAGGAATTCCAGATACTTCAGGACTTCCTTATAATCTGCGGGTGTTCTTCTGGAATAGGAGCCTTTCTCTTTCTCCAGAGTATAAGCACAAAGTGTAAAACTTTCTTTGTGGACATCCATTCCTACGTAAACTGTGGTATTATTCATTTGTGACCTCCTTTTGTATGCGGTAATCCCTGTTACCATTTGTTTTAGCAACTATAGTATACAGGTAAATCCACGTTGCTACAAAATGGAGGTCATTACATATTGTCTAAAGATAGTACTTAATGAATATACTTAAGCTTAATGTCTTTGCTTTATAACACCTTTTTCAGGCATAGCGGGCCATTTCTTTAACCGGTTCGATAGCCTTTGGTGTTATTAAGTAATATACATCATTACTTGTATCATTGCAAAAAATAAAAATTATACAATAAAATGATTTTTGTAAGATTTAGGTGGCATAATATCCTTTGATTGCGTAAAAAAATTATGCTATCATGACATTAACACTATATCGAGAGGTTTCAATATCCTTTTTCGATGATTTAGAACGTAAATATTAACCGAAGCTGCCTTTACATGGCAGTTTTGAATCGAGGATATAATGGCAGCATTACTTTATGAGTCCATAAACAGTCAGGACGAAAAGCTTGACGTAGGTTTGGACTGGCATGACGAACCGGAAATCATATATTTTAAAAACGGGCATTATAAGCTTATGCTCAACCTGAAGGAGTATGACATCACTGATGAGTGCTTCTGTATCGTGAATTCAGGGATTATCCGTAAGCTTGAATCACTGGATGAAAAGGGTGTTGAATACTCAATCCGTATAAAGCTTGAGGATCTTTGCTTCAAAAATGACAGCGACCCGGTTAATGAAGCTCTTATTTATCCGCTTCTTAAGGGCAGCATCAGGTTCAATGAATTCATTACCGTATCCGATTTTGGTTTCCTTCAGGTACTGAGATCCTTTAATGATATGGTGAGAAGGTATCGTGAGTTTGGAAAAAAGAGCAATACCAACAGTGTGAGTGTACGTAAATATGAGCTTGATTCTGTGGCAGATCAGCTTATGATAAAAGCAGATCTTTTGCATGTGATAGCCCTTATTTATTCTTTCGGTATGATAGAAGACAAAGAAATTACCGATACGGAAAAGCAGGTTAAGGCCATTAAGGATTCGATCATATTCATAAGAGAACACTATAAAGAAAAGCTATATATACGAAATTTATCGGAGCTTACGGGACTTAACGAACAGTACTTTATAAGATTTTTCGGAAGCGTGACAGGTGTGTCACCCCTTGATTATATCAACAGATATCGTGTTGAGCAGGCTGCCGGACTTCTCAAAGACACTGATACTCATGTCTATGAGATTGCAGAAGAGTGCGGCTTCCATAATATCGGTAATTTTATAAAGATATTCAGGTCCGTAACCGGAGAAACACCGCATAAATTCCGTAAACGGTTTGGCAAGGAGGATTAATCAGACCATGACATTTTATTACCCGGCTAAATTATATAAAAAACCGGAAGGAGGATACCGTGTGGAGTACTTTGATCTCGACCAGTGCTTCGGAGACGGAGCCACGGAAGACGAAGCACTAGCTGATGCCAGAGCCAATGCCATCGACTGGATCCAGCTGGAGCTCGCCGACACCAACGACCTCCCGGAAGTAACACATAAAGACGATGTCAACCTTACTCCCGAAGAAAGATTTGTTGAAATGATGATCATCATGCCACGTGAGGGTTGGGACGAATAAAAGTTCACCCAGAGAATGTGTAGGCCTGAGCAGGAGGTCATCCATTTAAAAACGTTGAGCGAGGACGTGAAAAATCAAAACAGTTCCCCTTAGTGGCTCTTGGTTCCCTTTTCCTTAGCTCCCTCGCCAAGTCAGATTTTTCATAAAGAAAATATCTGACATTGGCGAGGGCCTAGAGCCACTTAGGGGGACTGTTTTCAATTTTTCCGCCACAGCGACCCGTTTTTAAATGGATGACCTCCTGCTTAGGCCGGCCTTTAGTGTAAATCCGCCCTTGCCATTACATCATCCTTATGTTATATTATCTCAGAACTTGGAAACAACCTTTAGGAGGAATTATGACAACTCTTCTTAAGAACATAAATATAAATAAAAAGGCTTCGACCGGTCTTGATATTTATATTTTTGATTTTCCGGTTCTTTTATTTATTTTCAAGAAATTCATAGATTCGATTCATAGAAGTGCCGTTTATGACATGAACGGTTTGTTTAATATTCCAGACTCGACAAATGTTATTTCATTTGTTTGAGGCTGGTATTTTTTTACCAAAATAGCAGTTCTATGAATATGATCAAAGAACAAAGTCAGGAGATGTAAATGAAGGATGTTGAGTTCAAGATACTGACCAATGAAGCTCTTACTGCTGACATCTTTAAGATGACATTGGACGGTGACACAAGCGATATCACGAGACCCGGACAATTTGTAGACATTAAAATACCGGGACGCTTTCTCAGAAGACCTATATCGGTATGCGACTGGTCGGAGAACAGACTTACCCTTATCTATAAAGTTGTGGGTGAGGGAACCGAAGATATGAGCTACATGGAACCGGGAGACTACATTAATGTCCTCACGGGTCTGGGAAACGGCTATGACCTCCGGAAGATTCCAAAGAATCCTGTTATAGCAGGAGGAGGAGTCGGTGTTCCGCCTATGTATGCTCTGGCTAAATGTCTTAAACAGATGGGCATCACCCCCTATGTAGCTCTCGGCTTTAACACAAAGTCCGATGTCTTTTATGAGGCCGAATTCAAAGCATTGGGCGTACCTGTCAATGTTGCCACAGTAGACGGTAGTTATGGCGCCAAAGGTTTTGTTACCGACATTATCGGAGATCACGACTATGCTCTTTGCTGCGGACCGGAGCCAATGCTGAAGGCGGTTTACAACGTGGTAAAAGACGGACAGTTCAGCTTCGAGACCAGGATGGGCTGCGGCTTCGGAGCCTGCATGGGCTGCAGCAAAAAGACAAAAAACGGTTTTAAGCGCGTCTGCAAGGACGGTCCGATATTCATGATGGAGGAGATCGCATGGTAGATTTAACGACGGAGCTTTCCGGAATCAGACTCAGTAACCCCGTGATCCCGGCATCCGGAACCTTCGGGTTCGGAAAAGAGTATTGGGATCTTTACGACCTTGATATACTGGGATCCATTTCCTTCAAAGGAACAACAGTTGAAGAGCGTTACGGCAACGAGCTCCCCCGTATAGCCGAGTGCTATCAGGGCATGATCAATTCCGTGGGTCTTCAGAACCCCGGCATGGAGGAAGTCATCAAGTTTGAAATCCCCGAGCTTGCGAAGCATTTTCATAAACCCCTCATCGCCAACATTTCCGGATTCAGCGTGCCTGAATACGTAAAGCTTGCAGAGGCCATGAGCGAGGTGCCTGAGGTAGGTATCATTGAGGTTAATGTTTCCTGCCCCAATGTTCACGGCGGCGGAATGGCCTTCGGAACCAGCAGTGAGAATGTGGTTGAAGTCACAAGAGAAGTTAAAAAGGTAGCAAAAAAGCCCGTATACATTAAGCTTAGTCCCAATGTTACGGATATCGTTTCCATCGCCAGGGCGGCAGAGGATGCCGGAGCTGACGGACTTGCACTTATAAATACTCTTCTTGGCATGAGGATAGATATCAAACGCCGTCAGCCTGTGATACACAATAAGATGGGCGGCTTCTCGGGACCGGCTATCTTCCCTGTAGCAGTAAGAATGGTTTACCAGGTAAGTAAGGCCGTAAACATTCCCGTTATCGGAATGGGCGGTGTCTCAAACGCAAAGGATGTGGTTGAAATGATGATGGCCGGAGCCAGTGCGGTTGAAGTTGGTGCCGCAAATCTGGTGGATCCATTTGCCTGCCGGAAGATCATCGAGGAGCTTCCGGAGCTTCTTGAGGAGCTTAAAATCGAGAAGTTAAGCGACATCATAGGATGTGTGGAATAGTAAATAAGCAGCGATTGGCTATTCAATAGACTTAATTGAATTGAGCTAAGTTGATGGATTTCAAATATCGTAAAACCGGATTTTAAATATCAAGATACTAACTGAGTAAATACCGTCTGAATAAGACCGGAGAAATGGAGATATTATGGGAAAAGATGTGATCATCGCGCTGGATTTTCCAAGTGCAGAAAAGACTTATGAGTTCCTTGATAAATTCACAGGAAGAAAGCCCTTTGTAAAAATCGGAATGGAGCTTTTTTACGCAGAGGGACCAAGTATAGTAAAAGAAATCAAAAACAGAGGCCACAAGATTTTCCTGGATCTGAAGCTTCACGACATTCCAAATACCGTAAAGGGCGGCATGCAGTCACTTCGCGACCTTGGCGTAGACATGACCAATGTTCACGCAAGCGGTGGAATTAAGATGATGCAGGCTGCGGTTGAAGGACTTACAAGAGAAGACGGCACAAGACCTCTTCTCATTGCTGTCACACAGCTTACCTCAACCTCCCAGGAGACCATGACAAACGAGCTTCTCATAGATCAGCCCATAAAGGATGTGGTTGTAAAGTATGCCGAAAATGCAAAAGCCGCAGGACTGGACGGTGTAGTATGTTCACCTCTCGAGGCAGGAAGCATTCACGAAACATTAGGCGACAGCTTCATGACAGTAACTCCGGGCATCAGATTTGCAGGCGACGCTGTAGGTGATCAGTCAAGAGTCACAACACCTGCAAAGGCAAAGGAGATTGGTTCCGACTATATAGTAGTGGGAAGGTCCATTACAGCAGCGACTGATCCCGTTGAAGCATACGAGAGAGCAATGAAGGATTTCGTCGGCTGAAGTAAGAGCTTTTGACTGACCGTTTATGTAACCGCAAGGATGACGTCGGATCATCCTTCGACATTGGAAAATAAGAGAAATCAACAAAGACACTCATCTGACAGTGATAAT
>JAGAXP010000206.1 GCA_017940955.1 Oribacterium sp. | reverse complement strand
ACCAGACCTTTGGTCATCGAAAAGAGCACGATCTGTACCACCTTCTTTGTATTTATTTATGCAAAGCTGGACTGATGTAGGACTCATTTCGTATGTAGTAGCAATATCACGGGTACTTATGCCGTTCGCCTTATCAAGCAATATATGTGCTCTTATAACTACTTGAGCCTGGATTGTACGTTGTTTTATTAGTGAGCGAAGGTATTCTTCATCACCTTCAAAGAGTTGAAGCGAATTAGTTTTTCTAGCCATGATAATGTATTTCCTCCCTGATAAATACATTATACCATGGATTGAATATATGTTACAGTTATATATTTTACGCTATACTAGTGGAATCACCTCTGCCGGCATATTTGAAATATGTAGGATTATCCTGATTCACTCCTCTTACAACATATTCCCTGGCGTTAAAACGGCTTACGAAAATCATTTGGCAGATAAAAAGCAAAGTGATCACGAAAGGACACACTAATATAAACCCTCTGTAAATCCGTTTTAAATCCGTCTTCATGTATCACTCCTCCTTAGAACTCATTACGGATTTTTTGAAACCGCTGAAAGCCGCGCGGCTCTCCACTTCTTTATCATACTACAGTTTTTGTTTTCAGAATATCATATATTATAAAATCCCACACTGCAAAATATAATAGTTCAGCCGGGGCATGAGCGGATAAGAGCCGACTGGACTGTTGCAAAAAAGCAGTGTGGGATTCTCCATATTCATCAATACGTTTTATACTTCTGCGGTGTGTTTCTTCGCACCTGCTTCAAGAGCTCTTCCGTACCTTCGATGTACATACATATCTTGTTTCCGTTTCTGGTATAAATGTATGCATATTTCTTATCCTCCGGACCGGTACCTGAATAGTCCAGAACTTTTGCGTTGCTTATTTCTGTTTTTGCGGAATCGGAATTCTTCGGTGCAAAAAGCACAAGCTCTTCACTGTTTGTTTCAACGATCCTTCTTCTGCGGGATTTGTTCAGGACTTCGTCCAGCTCGAAGCTTCCGCCAAAATAAGTATATTCATATTCAACGCTTGAAAACAGCCAGATTGCATAGTCTGCGGCAAGCATCGCAAGGAGCAAAAGCAGTGCAAATGCATACTGAAGGGCCAAAAACAGTGAGATAACCGTAAGAACTGCCGCAATGCCCAATGCTGCCTTCCAGTATACAGGGTCATTTCTTTTCACCATGTGCTCTACATAATCGTCCATATATTTCTCCTAATCTATTAACACTGACTATAAACCTTAATATCTGACACTTGGATGCAGATCTAATCAGCTCTATAAACTAACATTTTCGCCGTTTATTTCTGCCATACAAATGCTGATCTAATTGACTCCATTCAACCGTACTATATGTAAAACCGGCATTTTTTCGAAAAAGCCCGGATTACAACTGTGCAGTTCGAGCTTAATTATACGAAATTTACAGTAATGGTGCAATTTAAAGAATAACCTTCTTCAATTCCTTTACCAGAGTAGAATACAGGACATCCGGCTCAACCGGTTTTGAAAGGTGTGAGTTCAGACCGGATTGAAGCGAACGCTGAACGTCCTCCTCAAAAGCATTGGCGGTAAGAGCTATTATCGGTATGGTATGCGCGTCCTTTCTGTCCTGCTTCCGGATCATCCTGGTTGCTTCGAGTCCATCCATCTCAGGCATCCTCATGTCCATAAGGATGGCATCATAGTAGTTTTCCGCACTGTCACAGAACATGTCAACGACAATCCGTCCGTTTCCCGCATGTTCAACCGTAATCTCTTTTTCATCAAGCAGCATTTTTATTATCTCTGCATTTATTTCCATATCCTCCGCCAACAGGATACGCTTTCCCTTTAAGATCTCATAATCGGACTCCTCCGGTACATCAGGCACTGTATCGGCAGGAACCGTATCCGAATCTTCAAGTGTAACAGTTACGGTAAACGTACTGCCGACGTTCTTTTTACTTTCAACCTTTATGTCACCATTCATCATCTCCACTATGCTCTTCGTGATAGACATTCCGAGACCCGTACTGCCATACTTTGTGGACACGGAGGAAGACTCCTGGCTGAAAGCATCAAAAAGCTTCGGCAGAAAATCGCTGTCCATTCCGACTCCGGTATCCTTTATGACAAACCTGAATACGGAAGAATTTTTAAAATGGGAAATACATTCCACTTCCAGATCTACATTGCCTCCTGTATGAGTGAATTTTACGGAGTTCCCCAGGATATTGATGAGTACCTGCTTTAGCTTCATATTATCCCCGATGAAGCATTCGCCGGCGGTATTTCTCAGGTTATATTTCCAGTTTAATCCTTTCTCTTTGCACTGACCTCCTATGATCACATCGATTTCCCCGAGTAAAGCAGGAAGTGAAAATACTTCCTTTTTCAGTACCATACGGCCTGCTTCTATGCGTGACATATCAAGAATATCGTTTATAAGCATCAGCAGATGATCCGCAGAGGTACCTATCTTTTTAGGTATCCCTTTGTGACCTCCGGAGTGTTGGGATCATCCAGTGCGATACGGTTTAATCCTATGATGGCATTCATAGGTGTGCGTATCTCATGACTCATATTTGATAAGAATGCTGTCTTTGCCTTGCTGGCTGATTCTGCGGATAAAAGTGCGTCGGAAAGCGCTTGGCTTTGTGTCAGGGTATGTCTGGTCTCGGCATCCACATCCGCAAAACCCATGCTGATATCCCGGATTTCATGATTTGGTTCGGAATCATGATGACGTATCCCCGCCATACGGATCATCTCATAGGACTGGTGTCCTTCCTGATCTATCATATAGCGGAAGGTACATACAGGCTCATCCTTCAGATTTTCCCGGATAGTCTCCGGAGCTATAAACTTAAGAAAATCCTCACGGTAATCTTCACTTACATAATCCTCGGCATATTTGGTGAGTGTTTTTATATAGGGAAAATGCTCTCCTCTCCCTATCCCGTTATCTATCTTACTGTGTGTCCGATAACAGATTCCGTCATCCTTATCCAGATCTATATAGTACACCCCTCTGTATTCAGCAGAAAGCGCAGTGATCATGTTGTTGGCCTGAGTATTGATATTTCCGCTATACCTTGCCAGTCCATCCCTGACCTTACGGATACGCACTGCCAGCTCCTGTACATCAGTAGGTTCATAATTTCCGCTGTCTGCCATGGTGGTTTCGAGATCAACCTTCAGACTGAGTTCCTCCACATCTCTTGTGGCATCTGCAATATCCTCAGAAATAGATTTCATCCTTCGCCTGAGCCCTCCTGTGGTGATGAAAACCAGCAGGATACCGATGATGACGGAGGCAACGCTGTTAATAAGTATCGATATGGTCTGTTTTTTAAACTGCCAGTCATACCACTCGGCATCGAAATCCACAGCCACTATACCGGCAACATTTCCCGCTGAATCAAAAACCGGACTGTATGCACTGTAAAATCGACCCCAGTCATCAGAGTAGGGCTCCTCATCCACTGCCGGTACGCCTTTGCTTGCACGATAGAGCGCATCAGTATATACTACCGGTTCCCCGAAAATACCCGGATCCTCTATAGTAGGATCAACGGAAAAGACAAATTCCTTTTCGCTTTTTGCCCTGACACAGTAAATATATTTGAGATCAATATTGTTCTGAAAATAAGCAAGGGTATCATTAACCTGTCTGTATGCGGGCGTGTCCTTGTCTTCCTTTTTCAGATTCCTGAGGGCATCTCCGTCAAGCATATCCGCAGCAGTATTTGAGATGTCCAGCATACGGTTTTGAACAAGGGTGATCATAGACTTTCTGGAGCTGTTCACAAGTATGCCTCCCAAAAGAAGGTTCACCGCAAGGAGCATAACAGAAAGAATGATGGCGAAGGTCGCCGTAAGACCCGGTTTTTTATTTACCATGATTCAAGCCTCCATATTCTGCGTTCATACGGACGAAAGCTTCAGTCCTCATAACCTGTGAAAGGACAACATCTACTCTCTCATTATACTATAATTCCCCTAAAAAACATCCTCTCCTGACAAAACGTATTTCTCGTGTCACAAGCATCTTTTCTCAAAAAAAGACCCCGCAGTGGATTCTGCGAGGTCTTTCTTAATTTACATTTGTTATATATGAGCCTGTCATCTGCCGCATTCATACGAACACATATAAGGCCCACCAGATAAGCTTAAAGCTTCAGGCTTTCACTTATATTACATCATTCCGCCCATTCCGGGATTAGGCATTGCGGGAGCTACAGGCTCTTTAATGTCAGCTACAACTGCCTCAGTTGTGAGGAGTGTTGAAGCTACAGAAGCTGCGTTCTGAAGAGCTGTTCTTGTAACCTTGGCGGGATCGAGGATTCCGGCCTCAAGCATATCTACATACTCCTCGTGAAGAGCATCAAAGCCCTGTCCATCCGGAGTCTCCTTAACCTTGTTTACGATAACTGCACCCTCAAGACCTGCATTGGAAGCGATTGTATAAAGAGGAGCCTCAAGTGCCTTAAGGATGATCTTTGCACCTGTCTTCTCATCTCCGTCGAGCTCTTCAACAACCTTCTCAACAGACTTCTGAGCGTGAATGTAAGCTGATCCGCCGCCTGCGATAACACCCTCTTCAACTGCTGCACGTGTAGCATTGAGAGCGTCCTCCATACGGAGCTTGGCTTCCTTCATCTCTGTCTCGGTTGCTGCACCAACTCTGATAACAGCTACGCCGCCTGAAAGCTTTGCAAGTCTCTCCTGAAGCTTCTCTCTGTCGAAATCAGATGTGGTTGTAGAAATCTGCTGCTTGATCTCAGCGATACGTGACTCGATGTCAGACTTCTGACCTTCTCCGTCAACGATAGTTGTCTTCTCCTTGGAAACCTTAACGGACTTAGCACGGCCAAGCTGCTCCATAGTTGTATCCTTAAGCTCGAGACCGAGATCTGAAGATATAACCTGTCCGCCTGTAAGGATGGCGATATCCTGAAGCATCTCCTTACGTCTGTCACCATAGCCCGGAGCCTTAACAGCAACAACATTGAAGGTTCCGCGAAGCTTGTTAACGATAAGTGTTGTAAGAGCCTCACCCTCAACATCCTCTGCGATGATAAGGAGCTTAGCGCCGCTCTTTACGATGTTCTCAAGTACAGGAAGGATATCCTGGATGTTTGAGATCTTCTTGTCTGTGATAAGGATGTAAGGATCGTCAAGATTTGCTTCCATCTTATCCATATCTGAGCACATGTAAGCTGAGATATATCCTCTGTCGAACTCCATACCTTCAACTACATCAAGCTCTGTAAGCATGGTCTTTGATTCCTCAACAGTGATAACACCGTCCTTGGAAACCTTCTCCATAGCATCGGCAACCATCTCACCAACGTGCTCATCACCTGCAGAAATTCCGGCAACCTTAGCGATCTGATCCTTGCCCTTAACCTTTGAAGACTGAGCCTTGATGGACTCTACAGCAGCCTTAACTGCCTTGTGGATACCCTTACGAAGGATGATTGGGTTGGCACCTGCCTCGAGGTTCTTCATTCCTTCCTTAACGATAGCCTGTGCAAGAACAGTAGCAGTTGTTGTACCGTCACCGGCAACATCATTGGTCTTTGATGCAACCTCACGAACGAGCTGTGCACCCATATTCTCATATGCATCCTTAAGCTCGATCTCCTTAGCGATTGAAACACCATCGTTTGTGATAAGCGGTGCGCCATAGCTCTTATCAAGAACTACGTTTCTACCCTTAGGTCCGAGGGTTACCTTAACTGTATCTGCTACCTGATCAACGCCGGCCTCAAGTGCCTTTCTGGCCTCAACGCCGTACTTAATTTCCTTTGCCATTTTGAATTCCTCCTCAAGCTCTCCGCCGTTACTTTTTCGAAATCACGACGGGAAATCTGTATTAATCTTTCGATAACTCAGGCAAATGTCTTTGCCCCACAGCAATCTTACTTCTCCACAACTGCAAGAATGTCGTTCTGCTTAACAACTGTATACTTGGTTCCGTCAATCTCAACCTCTGAACCTGCATACTTTGAGAAAAGAACGTGATCACCAACCTTAACCTGCATTGTGATCTCTTTTCCGTCAACAACTCCGCCCGGACCTACTGCAACAACAACTGCCTGACCGGGCTTCTCCTTGTCATTCTGTCCGGGAAGAACGATACCGCTTGCTGTGGTCTCTTCCATCTTCTCTTTCTCAAGAACAACTCTGTCAAATAATGGAACTAACTTCATTTGATTGACCTCCTAATTTATTAACTTGTCCGGCTAGAACGGGATATAAGATTTTTACAAAAATCCACATCAAAGCTAACCGGATTTCTGTTTTTATGTCTGAATGACTTTCTCTCTAGCAACAAAACGTATTATAAAACGCATTATTAGCAACGTCAAGGGTCGAGTGCTAACAATTTGCAGATTTCACAGTTATTTCACATTCAGTGAAGGGACAGAGCCGGAGGGCATCCATTGGAATGCGAGTCGCTTCGTCGGAAAAATCTAAAATCTGACCCCTAAGAACCACTAGGCCCTCGCCAATGTCAGAGTTCTTTTTATAACAACTCTGACTTGGCGAGGGGGCTAAGGAAAATGGGACCAAGTGGTTCTAAGGGGTCAGATTTTGATTTTTCTCGACTCAGCTCAACGCATTCTAATGGATGCCCTCCGGCTCTGTCCTGGCTGAATTTTGGTTACATCAGACTGCTGTCCTTGTCGATGGCGGCGATGATACTGTTTGTCACCATCAGGAGTACAAAACCTACAAGGCTCTGCAGAAATGATGCCGCTGCCGAAAAACTGAAGTTTGCCTGCTGCATGAGAGCCTTATAGACATATACATCCAGAGTCTGTGTAACTCCCTGCAGAGAACTTGAATCCATAGGCACCTGATAGAAAAGACCGAAATCAGAATTAAGAATGTTTCCGATGCTCAGTATAAAGATAGTACAGATAGTCGGGGTAAGATGCGGCAAAGTGATATAGTGCACCTTTTGCATAAAGGTGGCTCCGTCAAGATCCGCACTCTCATACAGGGTCCTGTCGATGGACGTAATGGCACAGAGATAAATGATCATGCTGTAGCCTGCAGACTTCCATACTCCGAGAATTATCAGAACCAATCTCCAATACTTTGGAGTCTGATACCATTGGACAGCCGTTTTGCCGAAAAAGCCGAGGATATGATTGACAGTTCCTTCATCCGTGGCAAGAAAAGCATATACCAGATATCCGACTATGACCCAGGACAGAAAGTACGGCAGGACCATAACCATCTGAATGCTGCCCTTTAGTTTTTCGCTGTGTAACTCCGTAAGAAAGATCGCCAGAAAAACAGGTATTACTATGCCAAGTACTATAAAGATAATGTTATAAAAAAGCGTGTTGAACATTATCCCGGGCATGTCCGATGACCTGAGCAGAAAGGAGAAATTATCAAGTCCCGTCCATTCACTGTTTATAAACAGATTCTTAAATAGCGATTCCCCGGGTACCGGTGTGAACCTTTTAAACGCAAAGCATATTCCGAACAAGGGAATATAGCAAAAGCAGATGAACCATATTATGGCCGGAAGCGCCATAAGCGTCAGGTCACGATTCTTCTTTTTTGAGTAGCCTATTTCTTTCTTTACAGAAGCTTTATTCATGATTAAGTTTTTTCCACTCCCTAAGCTGCTGCCTTACATCCTCCACCAGTTCCTTCATGCCTGCCTCTTCCATTCGCTTTTTCATCACCGGAAGTACCTTATCAGGATCGCTTGTACCGGTGATGAGCTCTGTCTTATAGTCACTGTAGATTGCATTCAAAGCGGCAATGATATCTTCTTTTCGGGCCTGATCATAGGCAAAGCCATTGATTGCACTGTATATACCGTCTGTTTTGTATTCCTCAAATACGCCCTTCCACTGATCCGGGTCCGCCAGAAAAGTCCTGCTGACAGATTCCACGGAAGCAGCGGCTGAAGCTCCGGTCTGATAAAGGGCGGTATTGTATCTGCTGAGTCCTGTATCGGTTCGAAGGACGGTACCGTTTTCCAGATATTCAAAATGTTTCCCTTCTATTCCGTAAGCCAGGATATCCCTGAACTTTTTGTCTGTACTGAGCAGCTCCAGATACTTAAGGCATGCTTTCGTGTGTTCGTCATCACAGGCTGCACAGATTGCGATCATGGCACCCTGTTCGCTGGAACGGGACAAAAACGGACCTTCATAGATTGAGGTTTTGACATTAAACCCCCAGTTCTCGGGATTTGAGTATCCCTGATATCCTTTCCAGGCAACTCCGAAACGAACCGGAATGGATTTATCCGAGGTCGTTGATTCTATGGTTGCGGCATCGGGATGAATGTACCCCGCCTTATACCACTTGTGTAAGAGCCTGAATCTGTCCATCAGCTGATCGCACTCGTAAAACGGGATCACATTTGAGGCTTCATGACCTTCACCAAAAGGCAGCACCACCAGAGTCTGGACTACCCTCTCCACAGAATTCATATATCCCGGTATCCCGCCCCTGGTCATATCCAGGGGATACCTGCCCGGAAAGTCCTCCTTGTAAGCCTTAAGGAAGGGTTCTATATCCTCAAATTTCATTCTTTCCGGGATGACCATACCCTTCTTTCCTTCAAAATAATCGGAATTTATGCGGAACATTTCTTCGGCACCCATATCCTTAAGAAGCGGAATCCCATATATTCTCCCGTTAACCGTTCCGGCTTCCCAGAAGGGATCAACGTAATCATATAGTGCAGGTGTCTCAGTCTTCACTAAATCCGTTACGTCACGATAAAGCCCGGCTGTAGCTCCTTTATCAAACGGGTTTACCCATGAAGAGGTAAATACCATGTCATAATATTCCCCGGAGGCCATCATCAGATTAAGTTTATCCGAGGGCTGAAATTCAAGATTTACTGTAACTCCTATCTTCTCCTTCGACACGGCATTGGCAGCCTCCACCACTTCTTTTATGTCGAGAGGAACATCCGAGGCCTGGTAGGTAACCCATCGAAGGACAATGCTGTCATCGTTTTTTCTTGTGGCTTCGCAGCCTGTAAGCATAAAAACAGAAAGCGATATCGCAAAAAATACAGTCACTATCCTATTTATAAATTTACGCAGCATACCAATCTCCTATTTAAGCTCATGTTTTTCGCCGTTTATTTCTGACATTCAGATACCAATCTGATTGGCTCCTATATGAACCCATGCTTTTCGGCACTGATAATGATGAAAATCACGCCTGTCCATATCAGCCCTTTATGGCTCCGACTGTCATTCCTCGCTTCAGAAACTGCTGGAAGAACGGAAGTATCAGCATCACCGGAAGTATAACCACCACTACCATGACCATTCTGATGGTGATGGTGGGCGGAGTATAGGCATTCATTCCCGAAAGATACTGGGTATCTCTGACGAGAGTCTGAATGCTTCGGTCCATATTTACAAGAACATACTGGAGTGGATAAAGCTCTGTGTGATTACTGTCAAGATATAAAAGCGATGGATACCAGCTGTTCCAATAGTTGAAGGTCTGGAACAGGGCAACTGTCATGATGACAGGCTTCGCCACGGGTGCCACTATGAGTCTGAATATCTGAAAATGGCCGGCTCCGTCCAGCTCCGCTGCTTCTATGAGGGAATCCGGTATGGCATTCTGAAAGTAATTTCTCAGTATCATGATGAACCAGGTTGAACAGAGATTTGGCAGAATAAGGGCATAATAAGAATTACTCAAATGAAAAATCTGGGTGTTCACCATATAGGACGACACAAGACCACCGGAAAAAAGCATTGGAATCATAAGGAACAAAAGGATTCCTCGTCTCAATTTATATTCTTTTCTGGACAATGCATATGCAATGGGGCACATGAGCATAAGACCGAAAGCAACGCCGGCTGCAGTTATCAAAAGAGAATTCAGAAAAGCTCTTCCAAGAAAGCCACCGGAATTAAAGAGGTAGCCGTAAGCCTTCAGGGATAATCCTTTTGGGAAAAAGCTGTACCCGATCTCATTTATGCTATCCTCAGAGGAGAACGAGATTATGATTACAAGGAGTACGGGCAGGAACATGATCACAGAAAGAGCGATATACACAAAGCTCACCACAGTGTTCGCCTTTTTGGAGTAAGCACTGTTTTCCGGACTTACATATTGATTGATATCTTTGAAATGGTTTTTTTCCACGATTGTCCTCTGCCTTTCCATCGGATATTGTGTGTCAACCCGATAAAAAATTTTACTATTCTTATATCATCGGTTATTTTTTTATAACTATAATGCTCAATAATAATTATATCATGAGGTTTTTATAATTTAAAAAAAAACATGATCCGAAGATCATGCCCTTAAAGACGCATGACCCCAAAGGTCAATGCGTCTTTTTGATTCAACATGGAAATATGTAGTGAAAAGATCGGCCGGATTTATAAAAGTTCAGCCAATTACTACACTATTCATGACTCACTCACGTTGGTAAGTATAAGTTAGGTTACCGCACCAGAGTTATCCGCGCGATGTATTCCCCGTCGTTTCCCAAAACCGAACCGACTCCGTACTGCACACCGTTGTTTTCGTAAAACTTGTCTATACGGATAGTCTCGATATTACCTCCGCCGTTAAAGAGGTATCTTGACGCTGCGTCATTGACAAGATCCTGAACGGTAAGTGTCTTCTCATCCGGAGAGGATGAGAAAAGTCCGGCATAGACCACGTCGGAATCATTTGAAGCGTCATATACTGAGAACGGCTGCATCGTCTCGGGAACCAAAGTATAATTACGGTACCAGTCGGCGGTGACTTCAGCTGTGTCTCCGTTAATGCTGATCTGCATGTTAAGAAGCATTCGATACTTGAAGATATCATCATCAGAAGGAATGTTCATCATCATCACTTTCCAGTCTCCGGATATCTCCGAAGCGTCAGTCAGCTGCCTTCCTCCGGTAAACGGACTCTGTTTTTTCTCTATCAGAAGATCTGCCCAGTAAAAATCTGCAAAAGCTGGTCGTTCCGATCCATTCCCTGTAAGCTTCCCCTGTGTGTCACTTTCTTCGTCAGTTCTTGGGATCACATCGGCAAAGCCATACATATCGCCTTGTTTCCTGGTGTGATTCTTCTCCATTTCCGAGCTGGGAATACAGAAATACGTATGATCTCCTCTGCCGTCATTCCAGGTTGTATCGATCTCATACCAGTTGCCGTCTTCCAGCTGCACGATATTCCACGCATGGGTGCGGGTCTCACCTTCAGCGGTAATCGCATCTCCCATAAGTACATAGCATGGGATACCGGCTTCCTGACAGATGTAAGCAAATGCCAGTGCATATCCGTCACATACTGCGACCCGTTCAACAATAGCCGCATAGGCACTGTGCGCAAGTTCTACAGGCATGTTTTCCGGATCTACGGCACGAAAGCCACTTTCATCGATCTGGTTTGTATAATCCTCAAGATAAGCATAGTCATAAAACACCCTGTCAGTGATGTAATTGTTGATCTCAAGTACCTTTTCACTGGCCTTCCCGCTCAGGTTTTTTATGAACGGGTCTGTTTCCGCCCGAATCGCCTCAAGATCAGCAGCATGATCCCGCCTGTCTTCAAATATGATACGGAATTCATCGCTTCCGGCTGTCACAGGAAGACGGTTGCTGGAGGTATAGTGATGAGCTTTTCCGATGTATGGATGATCATTCATAAAGGCATAGTTCGCCCGCTCAAATTCATCCATTCCCGAACCTTTCTGTTTTCCGATCCTGACTTCCCTTGTACCGTTTGTATAGTGCTCCTCCAAGGCGTCATAATAGATCTTCTCCGCCTCACTCAGGGTATCATAAAGGACCACCGGCGCAGCCGGATTTCCGGTTCCTTTCACCCAGTGGGGAGACATCACCCGGTCCGTCTGCCCGCCTGATACACTTTCAACTGCATCAGAAGCAGCTTCTTTTTCACCCATAGACACTGCTGTCTCAGGTTCCTGAACCGGTGCCGCAGCACTCTGCTGTGCCGGATTTGAAGTGCTCTCCTTCAACGGTTCCGTCGCTGCGGCTTTTTCTGATCCCGTGCCGGGTCTCAAAAAAAGCGCTGCAACTGCGACCAGCAGGATAGCTGCGATCCCGATGACTGCATATTTTGTCATCCCGGAGCCGTCGCGCTTAACAGGTTTGTCCAGCCTTGCCCCACATTTTTCACAAAATGTACTGTCATCCGGAAGCTGTGCTCCACAATTCGGACAAAACATAGTATAACTCCTTTCTGCAAACCCCTGTATGCCAAATTCACTTCACTTGCCGATAGTTATATAGCAGTGATCTGACGGACTAGTATGAGTAGTGACGGAAGTCCTTGGTTTCAAGATCATTATTGTATGAGATGCTGCTACTGCTGTGGTCGTATCCGTAGCCCAGAGGTGCGTCCCGGAACGGGTTATGTACATCTCCATACTCATCATAGGACGAATAGGAACTTCCTGAAGAACTGCTCTTCGTAGCCCCCTCAACCCATTTTCCGTCGCCTCCGACATAATATCCATCGACCCAGGTATCGGTTGCCATTGCCCCATCGCTGCCCATATAATAGTCTCCTACCCATTGGTCAGATGCCAGTGCTCCGCTGCCGGAAGCATAGTACCAGTCTCCGGTCTCGGGATGCTGATACCAGTTGTCCTGGACTAAGTACCCGGAATCATTGAACGCATACTTTTTCCCGCCTATTTCATAGATGCCACTGGACGGGAAACTTCCGTCACTGTTCCGGAACCACCATCCGCTGCTGTCCTCTACCCACTCTCCCGCAAAAGCGGTAAAGCACATAACACCGCCGAGCAGCAGAGCCATCACACCTGTCATAATTCCTTTTTTGATCATTTTAATCTCTCCCTTCTTCCGGCCATTTCTTCCGGATATTGAACTGTTGGTTTTTCTGCATCAAAAACTCATGTAATGCTATAGGGTCTTTCTATTCTCTATGGGAGGCCGGAGCCTGACCTTTATGAACCTATCTTACTTACCACAGGATCATCTGTGACTGTGATATTTATCGGATCGAGTTTCCCCAGATCGATATCATAATATAAGGTTTCCTTAAGTTCCTTTCCATAGATCCAGTAGTATACATCTCCTCTGATGCGGATCGTGACCCGAACATTACCCGTTTTCCGGGACCTTTCGATACTGAATGTTGAGTAGTCTCCAAACGTGTCCACATAGGTATCATTTCTCTTTGGAGCGATACTGATCCTGTTCACCTTATACCCGCCATTCCCATCATATTCTCCATTCCTATACTTTTTTATGTCATGGGAGAACGGAGGCGGTGAGCCTGTGAGATAACCTTCTATGATATACCAGTTCTCTGCTGTGACCTCCGGCGGATCCTCTCCCGGTGTTCTGTTTGGATCATCAAAAGCGGAGCATGTCACTACTCTGCCATTGAAAGTGAGCGCAGGAAAGTTATAGATTTCGTAGGAGTCAAGGCCCCACACAAAACGATAATCATCGAGAGGCGCAAGGGTAAACCTCACATCTCCGTTGGGAAAGACCTCTACAAGGTTGTTCTCCGGAGAACCGGTAATATTTAAATACTCCAGCATCAGCTGAAGCTGCGGGATCTCCTTTTTTCCATTCACGGTGATATATACATCCGTGACGCGGTTCCCGTCCTTCGGATCGATCTCCGGGATTTCGATGTCGGCCTTTATTTCTTTACCGGAATTCAAGTCTTTAAAGACCATCTTCTTCGGAGCGCCCATCATCATGTAGTGGTAGTAGGTACAGCGAAAAACGATATCATTCTTTTTGTTTGCCTGAGGCAGGAAGCCCGGCGTATACGGCCAGTAATTGCGAACGGAATTCTCGCCTCCGTCACTGTCGATGGGCAGGAAAACAGGTCCGTCTGCTCCTTCAAACCACATAGGTGTCTTGAACTTGTCATCAAATATGCTTTCCCCATCAGGAAGGGAACGATACTTACGGTTGGAATTGATGCTCTGCCAGTCTACGCAGTATACGGAATCGGCAAATGTCTTCCCACTGCCAACTGCCTCGTCGATCACGTGGAATACCAGGGTTCTGTTCAGTATCGGCAGAACCTCCTTTTCCATCTTCTGCATCACAACATCACAGGCCTTCCTCTGATATCTGTAGGTGACATTATCAAGGATACCAACTGTATCGACTCTTAACTTTTTGATATAGGAATCAGAAATCCTGATCTGCTTCGATGCCTGCAGATTGTAGGGATCCTTTCCGAGATACTTGTACTTATCAAGGAATTTATACCTTGGCCCCTGTCCGCGGGCTCCCTGGGTCTCCTTCACCGGCAGCTTCCAGAATGCACCGGCTACAGAACGGTAAAAATCATCGAAAATGGTCTCAAGCTGTTCCGGCTGATCTGCATAGAGCTCCATCAGCTTGGAAAATGCAGCTGCAAACCCCTTGTAGGTATCTGTACGAAGACCTTTTTTTGAGTTAATGAAGCTGCTGAACTCCTTGAACCTCTTGTCGTCCATATTGACAGGTTTTTCCATAAGGGCTACGTGATAGTCATCTTGAGCAGCCTTACTGAACTCCTCAGAATCGTAATACAGAGTAACTCCGGCATCCTGATAGAAGCGCCGGTATACCTCTCCCTCATCCGGATAGTACTGTTTATACCATTCATCAACTCCTTCGGTGATATATTCATTGTATTTTATGGAATATGCCGTGAGTGCCAGCCCGATCACAGCCATGACCGGGTTCAGTACTTCGGGGGTGAAGGTTCCCACAACTCCTGTCGAGGTGCTGAAAAGGTCCAGCTTATGCTCCTTGACGGTATCCCAAAGTGCCTGGGAATAGGAGTTCGTGGTTTTATCCAGGGCTTCTGCCCGGATTTTATAGCCTGTAAGGATGACGTCGAGCATCGTCATGACCTGACCTATTTGTTCCGGCCATAGTTTTGTTTCAGGGACTTTTTTTGCAGCCGCTGCTGCTTTGTTCGTGGAAGGCACTTTATCGTAACGAAGTCCCGCATTTACCTGAAATGCCCCTTCAGCGATTCCGTAATCGCCCACAGCTTCCGCCAGGATATCGGCGGCAGGATGATAACCTTCCTCGGTCATTGCGGAGCGATCCCTCGCCGTTTTCGTCAGCAGTGCCATGCTGCGGTGAAGGTCTTTTACATCTTCCAGGGTTCTGTTCTGAAACAAGTTCCACATGCGTTCGTAGTCGATCCGCACCGACTCTTCCATGCGCCTGTTCTTATGACGGTTTTCTATAAATATTCCATGCTTCAGATCAAGGCGCCTGCCGTCATCGACGATCAGGTCAAGCCGCTTTTCATCAAAGATATACTTCTTTCCGAAGAGACTGAAATGATCTGTATAGATGATATAGTTCTTTCCGTCCTCACTGACCTCGCTATAGATATCCTCCCATCTGCCGGTCTCAGCATTGTACCAGACACAGCCTGTGCTTCCGTCGTTCCCGCGAGGGATGGTGATACGGATATCACTGTCAAACTCATGTGTACCGGAAGCCAGCGAGAAATCATAAGCCTTGATGGACCAGCCGTCCTTTCCCTGAGTGAGTTTCGGAAGGTCACGGACTTCGATGCGGTCGCCCGCTGCTTCCAGCTCCCAGGAAGGGATATCTACACTCACTTCTCCAAGTACCACACTTCCCTGATTTGGGATCACGTCAGCAGACTGTAAAGGAGCTTCTTCCAACTGAGCGGAGGTATACCGAAGCGGGATCTCACCTGCTGAAAGAGCCATGGGATCAGCCAAGTCATCATAAACCATACCGTCCCCTGCACCGTTGGCAGATACTGAATCTCCACCTGCATCTTTACCGGTTTTTTTCCCTGTTGTTTGGTAGGTGCTTCCAATGTCTTCGGGTCTTCCTTTCTTTACAAGGAATCCCGGATACTTAAAAGCCGTCACAACAAAAATCGCGGCTATCAACACTCCTGCAAGAATACGTTTCCGGCTGTCTTTTCCGGATGCTGCAGGATGTGCCTGCCTTACCTTTTTTTCAGTTTTGAATGCCTCATGCTTTTGAGTTTTGACCCCGCCCCCGGCAGCTACCGTGAAGTGATACCCGCAGTACCGGCAGAACTTAGCTTCTGCCGCGTTTTCTTTTCCGCAGGATCTGCAATATTTGATCGGCCTGACACGGCTTCGATCAGGATCGGAAGTCTTCATAAATTCAGTGCCGCAGGTCGGACAGAATATCGCCTCTGCCGGCGACCGCATACCGCACTTACGACAGTATTTCATCTTTCCAGCCATAGTAGGATTCCTTTTTTAGAGCTGATCTCTGCACCGGACTGTTTCATCCGGATACGGACCGGCGCTTCACGATATCACCGTTTCACTTTTCTGTCTGGTCTTTTCTGACGGGATCAGCTGAAACTCAAGTTCTGGTTTTCATATACATCAGGGACTGTCTCGACGACATAAGCTCCCTAAATTAATTATAAGCTTTTGGCCTCTTTCACGAAGTGTGCCAAAATCATATGCAATGCATCTTTCGTTTGTCACGCTTGTGTAGTATTCTTGACTAAAGAAGTAGCTGGCATGGAATTGCTTTTCATCACCATTTGTGATGCGGCCGGCTTGCGGAAAGGAGAGACTATCATGTTTTTTGCCAGGATCAACGAACTGTTCCAATGCTTAGGAGCAAAAAACGGTCAGGTGGCAAAGCTTGCCGGATTTGACCGGACCAATATAAGTCGTCTGCGAAGCTCTGCCCGGATCCCCGGTAGAACCGGTCCGACGATACGGAAACTTGTCACAGGGCTGTATCTCTATGCAGATAATCGTAATGAACTTGATATACTCTGTGGATGTATCGGTGCAGATCCGGGTGAAAACGCAGATGAGATCAAAGATAAGATAAGGGACTGGCTCTACGAAGGAGAGCCGGTAAATGTGAAAAATGATGCTGCGTCGCCGGTGCCTCCAAAGGTCATAAAAAAACCAAAGCCGGTCTATCATTTCTTCGGGGAACGTCTGGATGCGGTGATGAAGCTGACGGATCTGTCCAATGCCCGTTTCAGTCATTATATCCATATGGATGCATCCATGGTCAGCCGCTTCAGGACAGGGGTACGTACTCCCGTTCCGGAGAGCAATGTAACTGCAAGGATTTCTTCTGTTCTCTATGAAAGAGCAGCCGCCGGAGGAAAACTCAGTGGTCTTGCCGGGCTCATGGGAATCTCTGCCGATATGATCGATGAAGAAGCCATCTCCGCCTGGCTGTTTGATGACGGATATATCACTGACCGGGATGCCGGTATCGCGGAAAGCCTGCTGGGGTTTTTTGACACCTTTTCCACAGAGGCTCAACTTTCCCTTCCGGCACCGGAAGAAACCGTCCCGGAAGAGATCATCCGGTCGGAACAAACCGAATACTTCGGAAGAGAAGGAATACGAAGCGCAGTCCTTCGATTTCTTTTCGATGCATGGAGAGATAAAGCCGGACTGCTATTACTGTATTCGGATGAAGATCAGTCGTGGCTTACCGGAGACAAAGGTTACCTTATGCGCTGGGCAGCCCTTATGAGTGCCTGTGTCAAAAACGGTACAAGGGTACGGATCATTCACAATGTAGAACGTGATCTTTCAGAGATGACGGACGCCATCAAAAGCTGGCTGCCGCTCTATATGTCCGGCATGGTAGAGTCACGATACAGCACCCGGAAACGAAACCCGAGATTCTCTCATACCGTTTTCCTCTGCCCGGAGAAAGCCTGTATAGAAGCTTTTCACCCCATCGGTACGGAAGCGTCAGGGGTTTATCATTACTATACGGACCCGCATATTCTGGAGGTTTGTCTGTCGGGATTTGAAAGCATGCTGGAGAATGCGCAGCCCCTTTTGAAAGTTCCTGCCGCACCGGCAGCTGAAGGCGATTCGGAACTCACGGTTATTCAGAGCGGTCTGTCCCTTGCGACTATGTCGGAAGAACTGGTTAGTTCTTTTGATGAACCGGCACTGTATGAAAAATGGAAGGCTCTTCGGGATACAATGTTTTTGAGGCTTGAAAAAGCAAGGGTGAACGAGTGTGTCACACTTGCTGATGATGAAGAGCTGTTTTCCGGAAAAGTACGGATCGGGGAGCAAAACGGGATCAGTGAACTCTTCTATACTCCGAAGCAATATGCCATGCACCTTCGGAATATCATCCGGTTGTCAGAGATATATCCGAACTACCGCCTGTATCTCCTTCCGGAAACGCCATTTCCCAATATGAAACTGATGATCACTGAAGACAGTGCAAGTATCATCCACGGGAAAAAGCCGGAGCTTTCCTTTGGGTTTACTCACCCACTCATGTGCCGGGCCTTCCTAAGCTATGCAGAAGCTCTGATGCAGCAGTACCGGATGGACAGGAATACCCTCAGAAAGACCCTGGAAGCAAAGTGTATTTAAGGGACATCTGCAGTTAGTATTCATATGCAAAAGAAATACCGTGTATGACCAAAAGAATATTTCATATCTTACTCTTTTGAAATCATACACGGTATTTAATCTCAAACTACAGGCGGTTTTCCTTGAAGACCGTTACTGTTCACAGGTGAACTTGTAGTAAAACAGCCGATCCGTTAAACTGAATCTCAGTAATAACAGGCCGGCTGTTCTGCCAACTATGAGTCAAATCTTTGTGTCACTTCATCAAACACATTGGCTCCTTCATTTTGCCGTATCTTAACAAGCACGCTCCTGCCTTCACAATGATGCGTTATCGTATCAAAGCATCTGAAATACGAATTAGTAGGGGTGTGAACAGTAACAAGTCAAGGTTTTTCCTGTTTTTTGATATGAATGTAAAATCCTGTACAAATGATAACACTGAGAAGCGATCCTGCGGGTGCTGCAAGTCCCATGGCGTAAAGTGTATCCGGAAACAGCTTCGTGGCAAGCCATGCTCCCGGCACACGCACCAGGATGACCGATGCCAGATTGTGAATGAAGCTGAGTACAGACCTGTTGCAGGCACTGAAGAATCCGGAAAACGGGAAATGTACTCCCGCTATGGCGCAATCAATGACGTAGGTTCTCATGTACTGCACCGCATACTCCTTTACCACCGGGTCATCAGTGAACATTCCGAAGAACAGGGGTGATATAAACTGGAAAAGAACCGCAAAGAAAGTACCTATGGAGAAAGACATTATCACACCATATTTCAGGGTCTTTCCCGCCCTCTCCGGGTCTCCTGCCCCCACGGACTGGGCCACGATGGTGGAAACAGTGGAAAGCATAGCGGAAGGCACCAGGAACAGGAAGCTGATGGTCTTTTCCACGATGCCCACCGCTGCGGAAATGTCTACACCACGCTGATTTGCAATGATCGTAATCACGAGGAAGGAAATCTGTATGAATCCGTCCTGAAACGAAATGGGAACCCCCACTCCCAGAATCTTTTCAAGTACAAATCTATCAAGGTAAAGATCCGTCAGTTGGATCTCAAACAGCTTCTTCTTGATTATAGCCGCAAATGCTATGACGACGCTCACTGCCTGGGCAAGGATAGTACCGTAGGCCGCACCTGCTGCACCCATGTGCATAGGTCCCATAAAAAGGATGTCCAGAATAATGTTTACAAAGCAGGCTATGGTGATAAATATCAGCGGACTTTTGGAATCTCCCATGCCTCTGAAAACAGAACTCAGTACATTGTAGGCAATTATGAAGGGAATTCCCGTGAAGCAGATCTGAAGATAACTTACGGTTCCAGGTACAGCCTCAGCCGGTGTTGACAGCACAGAAACTATCGGATGTATGCAGATATTCAGGAGCACCGTCACAACCACCGCTGTCACAGCAAAAAATGTGATGGTATTTCCTATAGCCTTGTTGATCCTTCTCTCATCTTCCGCACCCACATACTGACCTATCATGACAGTAGAGCCCATGGCAAGCCCCACAAGCATTACCGTCACCATATGCATTACCTGCGAGCCGATGGATACGGCGGATATGACATCTGCGCCATTATACTGCCCTGCTATAAGAAGATCCGCAAGTCCGTAAAGGGTCTGCAGAAAATAGCTGAGAAGATACGGCAGCGAGAACCATATCATATTATGAAGAAGGTTGCCCTTTGAAAGATTGTGTTTCACCATGTTGTCTACCTCAAAAAAGCGTTTGTTCCAACAATTTTAAGGAACAAACGCTTTTTTCACAATATCATTTTCTCTATATCAGATATTCTGACTACATATTGGTAACTATCCTTCCGTTTTCACGGATGACTCTGATTGCAGCCTCTCTTCTTGTGATGGAGGCATTCATGGCCTCTTTTTCCAGATATTTATGTGCCTCGGGTTCTGTCATGCCGCATCTTTCGATAAGCAGGCATTTTGCTCTGGTCACATATCTCTCATCTTCAAGCTTTCGCTGCAGCTTCTGATTTTCATTTAAAATCCTTTGCACCTTACGACTCACCGTGCAAAGCATCTCTACTGATGATGTGAACAGTGCCGGATTCACAGGTCTCGCCATAACCATGATGCCGGAATCTCCTGACCGGTAAAGAACCTCCTGGTAAACATCTTTGTTTACAAGCATCAGTATACTCATGGCCTGATATTTTGCCGCGATCTCCAGTGCAGCCTGAAGACCAATCTCATCAGGAAGAGGAGTATATATGATCAAAAGATCAAAGCTCTCCTCCATAAGCTTTTGCTTAACCTTTGTCATGGACGGCTGATATGACAACTTGCCAAATCCCGAGGGCAGAATCCCTTTGATCTGGGTCGCCACTTTTTCCATGGCAGCCGCAATCAGCACACTGCTCCCTTTCTCCGCTCTCTCCATGTTAATCTCCCTAATTCTCTTCTCCGGAATATGCTGCGAGATATCCTTCCGGAATAAGCGCTCTTACAAACTCCGAGTTTCTTGCATACGCGATGGCTTCATCAAGGGACTGCGGCAGCCTCTTCAGCTTATCGGTCACGGAGGTGTCTGCCTTAAAAAGATTCACATCCAGAGGCTCCATCGGCTCCAGCTTTCTTTCGATACCATCGATACCTGCGTAAATAAGGAGCATAAATGCAAGATATGGATTGGCTGTGGGATCCGGAGATCTGAGCTCTATCCTCTTTAAAGATGATCTTGTGGCAGGTATACGGATGAGCTGCGAACGATTTTCGGCTGACCAGCTTACGTACTTTGGCGCCTTCATATCTCCGAGCCTTTCATAGCTCTCTCTTTTGGGATTAAGGAAAAGAGTGATCTCACGGATGTGTTCAAGTATGCCCGCCATAAAGCTATCGGTATAGTCCTTACCGTCCCTGGACCTTACGGAAATGTTTATATGCATACCGTTTCCGGGCTTGTTGGGAAGGGGTTTCGGGCTGAAATCTGCCCAGACGCCATCCGAATTTGCTATGGACTTTACCACCCACTTGAAGGCAGAGGCATTATCCGCAGCCTCAAGAGGCTCTGCATAACGGAAATCCACTTCATTCTGTCCCGGACCCATTTCGTGGTGGCTGGCCTCGGGTCTGATACCCATGTCAACCAGGGCAAAGCTTATTTCTCTCCGGATGTTCTCACCGTGATCCTCAGGCGCTATATCCATGTAGCCTGCATTATCCTGAGGTATCTTGGTGGGATTACCATTTTCATCAAGCTTGAAGATGTAAAACTCCACCTCTGTGCCAATGTTTATTATGAATCCTTTATCTTCGGCCATTCTTACTGCCTGCTTCAGGAGCCAGCGACTGTCTCTCTGGAATGTGCTGCCATCCGGATACTCTATGTCGCAGAACATTTTTGCAACTCTTCCGTCTATGGGTCTCCAGGGAACTATGGAAAGAGTCGTGGGATCCGGTCTCAGGAAAAGATCTGAGTGAACCTCTGCACCGAAGCCCGCTACGGAGCTTGCGTCAATGCTTATACCTTCGGAAAATGCCCTCCTGAGCTCGTCCGCCATTATAGCTATATTCTTCTGAACTCCAAATACATCAAAGTATGCGAGTCTGATAAATTTGACATTTTCGTCTTCGACAAATTCAAGAACCTCTTCGTATGAATTCATTTTTTCCACCTCGGATTTTTCATAAGTACTGAATATTTTATTACTGAAATTCATTGCAGTAAACTCGCTTTTCTTAAAATACTGCCAGCCGACGGACCATGGGGACGGGGTCGGTGGTCCATTTTGTATCGGACCTTGGGGATGGAGTCAGTGGTCCATCAGCTGATCTGTTACTTTCAGATGTTCTCCTGATTTTTTAATGCAGCCTCAATAAGTCCCCTGAAAAGAGGGTGTGCTTTATTGGGTCGTGATTTAAATTCAGGGTGTGCCTGGGTAGCAATGAAATAAGGATGATCCTTAAGTTCGATCATCTCAACTATATGGCCGTCCGGAGACTGTCCGACCAGCATCATTCCTGCTGATTCCAGATCTTCCCTGTAATCATTGTTAACTTCATATCTGTGTCTGTGACGCTCGGTTATGGATGTGGTTCCATAAAGACTCTCCGGTTTCGAACCTTCTCTCAGCTCGCAGGGATAGGATCCGAGACGCATGGTTCCTCCAAGGTCTGTGACTGTTTTCTGTTCCGGCATAAGGTCAATGACAGGATGTGTGGTCTCCGGCTTAAATTCCGTGGAGTCTGCATCCTTCCATCCGAGAACATTTCTTGCAAATTCTATGATGGAAATCTGCATTCCAAGGCAGATTCCGAGATATGGTATCTTATTTTCACGGGCATACTGCGCCGACATAATCATGCCTTCGATTCCGCGCTGGCCGAAACCGCCGGGAACAAGGATGCCGTTAGCACCTTTTAACAAAGTGGCTGCTCCCTCCTTTTCAACCTCTTCGGAATCCACCCAGCGGATGTTTACCTTTGCATTATTCGCGATGGCACCGTGCTTCAGAGATTCCGCAACGGAAAGGTAGGCATCGTGAAGCTGTGTGTACTTGCCGACGATGGCAATGACGGTTTCCTTTTCCGGATGACGAAGATTCTCTACCATTGACCTCCAGGAAGTAAGGTCCGGCTCGGGGCATGGGAGGTGTAGACATTCGCATACTGACTGTGCAAGATGCTCACGCTCCATAAGAAGTGGAACCTCGTAAATAAATTCTGCATTGGTGTTCTGAAGCACGTGGTTTGATGGCACGTTACAGAACATACCGATCTTCTCTCTTATGTCCTGAGGAATCGGATACTCGGTGCGGCATACAAGGATGTCCGGCTGAAGTCCGAGACGCTGAAGCTCGCGGACACTCATCTGTGTGGGCTTTGTCTTAAGCTCATCGGAGGCATGAAGGTACGGCACGAGAGTCACATGGATCATGATGGCATTTTCACGTCCGATATCATGCTGAAACTGACGGATGGCCTCAAGGAAGGGCTGGGACTCTATATCTCCTACTGTGCCGCCTACCTCAATGATGGCAATGCGGTCCTCGGAAGGATCTGTTGAGCGATAGAAATCGGACTTTATCTCATTTGTGATGTGAGGGATGACCTGAACTGTATGACCTTCGTACTCTCCGTGACGCTCCTTGTTGAGAACAGACCAGTAAACCTTTCCGGAGGTTATATTGGAACGGTGATCCAGGGACTCATCGATGAAACGCTCATAGTGACCGAGATCAAGGTCAGTCTCGGTGCCATCATCGGTTACAAAAACCTCACCATGCTGGATGGGGTTCATGGTACCCGGGTCAATGTTTATGTACGGGTCAAATTTCTGCATGGTTACCTTGTAGCCCCTTGCCTTTAGAAGCCTTCCAAGGGAAGCTGCAGTAATGCCCTTACCGAGTCCTGAAACAACACCGCCGGTTACAAAAACGTACTTGATCATAGAGTCCCCTTTCAAAATACAGGCATAAATCCACGCATTTCTCCGCTTACGCTTACACGATGCCACGATCACACGATACCAGGCTCACGCTATGTCAAGAAATCTCAGACTCGGATTTATACACAAAAAAAGAGGTGACCGGGGCCGGGGACACTTTTTATTGTCCCTGTGACGCCCTTGTCACCTCGTGATACTTATAAAAAACATGAAGATGATACAATCAAATCATATATTTGTAAATAGGGTTTTTACTATTTATTTTAGGTTTATAAATCGGTCGCTCCTTGACCTATAATCTGTTTTTAGAGATATAGGTCATTTAGAATCAAGATCTTCATTGACTCATATTCTGTTTTTGGGAATATAGGTCATTCAGAATCAGGTTCTTCATTGACTCATATTCTGGTTTTTGGAATATAGGTCATTCAGAATCAGGTT
>JAGAXP010000205.1 GCA_017940955.1 Oribacterium sp. | reverse complement strand
CTAACAAAGAAAGAATCCTTATGGATTCTTTTTTTGCGCTCAAAGCCGCGCGGCTCCCAAGATTAAAAAACAAATCTTGGGCAGCAATGTCAGATATTTTCTTTATGAAAAATCTGACTTGGCGAGGGGGCTAAGGAAAAATGGAACCAAGAGCCTCTAAGATGTCCAATTTTGATTTTTCTCGACTCGGCTCAACGCATTCAAATGGATGCCCGCCGGCTCCGGCTGATTTCGTACATCGAATGAAGAGTCAGACAATATTCCTTTTATGATTTGTGTCGTGACATAACAAAGAATATAAAATGATGTATAGAAATTGTTTTTTGTAAGACTTATACTCGTATAAGAGTGAGGATATATAATAGCGAAACAACAAATAGAAAAAAGAATTGTAAATAGGAGAAATCGAAGAAAATGCGAATTTTAAGTCCTTCTATCCTGTCTGCGGATTTCAAGAATCTGGGACAGCAGATTGTTGATGTAAAGAATGCGGGTGCAGAGTACCTCCATGTAGATGTCATGGACGGCGTATTTGTTAAGTCCATATCACTTGGAATGCCTGTGATCAAGAGTGCCAGAAGTGCAAGCGATATCTTTTTTGATGTACATCTTATGATCGTGGATCCTATCCGATATATCGAGGAGATTGCTGCTTGCGGAGCCGATGGCATCACTTTCCATCTGGAAGCCTCTGAGGATCCCATGGCTGTTATTGACAAAATTCACGGCCTTGGAAAACGTGCAGGAATATCAATTAAACCCGGTACAGATGTATCTACACTGAAACCATATCTCGATAAAGTTGAAATGATCCTTCTCATGACGGTAGAACCCGGTTTCGGCGGCCAGAAGCTTATTCCCGAAAGCTTTGACAGAATAAAAGCCGTCAGAAAGATGATTGAAGACACCGGCTCTTCCGCCGATCTCGAAGTCGACGGCGGCATAAAAAAAGAAAACGTACAGGACATCGTCAAAGCCGGAGCCAACGTCATCGTTGCCGGCTCCGCCATTTACGCTGGTGACGCAGCCGCGAACGTCAAAGAATTTTTATCTTTGATAAATAATGCATAAATAAGTACTTTTAGCCAATACGTGAAGAAAATGCAGGGGATGTGCGGCTAGGCTTGCGAGTTGAAAGAACAGTCGGCTTCACATGTACGACCCAGATGCACGTCAGTGCAGTTGGGGCGAACATGTGAAGCCGACTGTCCTTTCAATCTCGTGGGCCGTCGCGCATCCCCTGCATTTTCTGTCCCATTTAAAAAAAACAGGTATTGACTAACATACCCCCGGGTGGTATATTTAGCTCACACCTCAAGATAGGGGGTGGGGGTATATTGATTAACGATCATCACGGAGGACGAGATGGAACAGTATATAGTAACCGGCATGAGCTGCGCTGCATGTCAGGCCAGAGTAGAAAAAGCCGCAAAAAAAGTACCGGGCGTTAAAGAAGCCAACGTCTCGCTTCTGACCAATACACTTATGGTCGACGGCACCGCTGAAGCATGTGACATAATAAAAGCCGTAGAAGAAGCCGGCTACGGAGCTTCAGTTAAAGGCGCACAGAAGACAAATGAAAACACCTACGAAGACAGCCTTAAAGCCCAGGAAGAGGCATTAAAAGACCACGAAACTCCGGTGTTAAAGAAACGCCTTCTGAGATCTGCAGTGCTCCTGCTCGCACTCATGTATCTCTCCATGGGACACAACATGGCAGGATTCCCGGTTCCCGCCTTTCTTGAAAATCCCGCGGCCAATGCATTGACCCAGATGCTAATCGCAATAGTTGTGATGTATATAAACCGAAAGTTTTTCATAGACGGCTTCAGGACGCTGTTTGACGGATCACCAAACATGGATGCACTCATCGCTTTGGGGTCCACAGCCTCTTTTGCCTATTCTCTGGTTTCACTGTATATAATGATAAACGCCATGGGCAGAGGCGAATCGGAGACAGTCCATCATTTGGCTCACAACCTCTACTTTGAAACAGCCGCCATGATACCTACGCTCATAACCGTAGGCAAACTCCTGGAAGCAATGTCAAAAGGACATACAACAGATGCTCTTAAGAGCCTCATGAAGCTTTCTCCTAAAACCGCGGTACTTTACCGTGACGGGAAGGAGACTGAAGTTCCTATTGCCGAGGTTAAAACCGGAGACATCTTTGTAGTACGACCCGGAGAGAATATCCCTGTGGACGGAATCATCGAAGAAGGAGAAACCTCCATAAATGAGTCAGCCCTTACGGGAGAATCCATACCGGTTGACAAAGCTGCAGGTGATATGGTATCCGCAGGAACCATCAATCAGTCAGGATATGTAAAGGCAAGGGCTACCAGAGTCGGCAAGGATACAACATTATCCCAGATCATAAATATGGTATCGGATGCTGCGGCAACAAAAGCACCTATTGCGAGAATTGCAGATCAGGTTGCGTCGGTATTTGTGCCCTTCGTCATCATTGTTTCGGTACTTACTTTATTTAGCTGGCTGTTCATGGGTAAAGGCGTTGAGTTCTCCATTCCGAGGGCAGTTGCTGTTCTGGTCATTTCCTGCCCCTGTGCTTTGGGACTTGCAACACCGGTTGCCATCATGGTGGGTAACGGAATGGGAGCCAAAAACGGTATCCTATATAAAACCGCTGCATCCCAGGAGCAGTCCGGACGTATCGAGATAGTTGCTCTTGATAAAACCGGTACCATAACTAAGGGTGAGCCGGTTGTTACGGATATAATACCTGATGAGGGTGTTACACAAGAAGAACTGATCAGGCTGGCAGCCTCCCTGGAACAGAAATCTGAACATCCTTTGGCGAAGGCGGTTATGATTTATGCCGATGAAAACCGGATTCCTGTTTCTGAGGTCAGTGACTTCAGAGCATTACCCGGAAACGGTATAACAGCTAAGCTTGAAGGTCATGAAATATTCGGCGGTTCCGGTAAGTTTATGATGGAAAAATTCGGAGCATCCGATACCATCGGTCGAAAATCGGATGAGCTTGCGGAAATGGGAAAGACACCGCTGTTCTTCTCTGATGACGAAAAGCTTCTTGGCATGATTGCTGTCTCTGATACAATAAAAGAGGATTCAGCCAAAGCCATCAAAGAGCTTAAAGGTATGGGCATCGAAGTCTATATGATCACAGGCGATAATGAAAAGACCGCGCAGGCAATCGCTAAGCAGGCAGGAGTTGATCACGTGATAGCCGGGGTACTTCCGGACGGTAAGGAAGCGGTTATCCGTGAACTTCAGAAAAAGGGCAAGGTTGCAATGGTTGGTGACGGAATCAATGATGCGCCTGCATTAACAAGATCGGATCTTGGTGTAGCCATAGGGGCGGGGGCTGATGTAGCCATTGACGCTGCCGACGTGGTCATCATGAAGTCAAAACTTACGGATGTAGCTGCAGCCATAAGACTTGGCAGGGCCACCATAAGGAATATTCATGAAAATCTTTTCTGGGCATTCTTTTACAATGTTATCTGCATACCTCTTGCGGCCGGCTTTTACTCGGCGCTTTTCGGATGGAAGTTCGAAATGAATCCCATGGTGGGAGCGGCGGCCATGAGCGTTTCCAGCTTCACGGTATGTATGAATGCCCTGAGACTGAATCTTTTCGATGTATTTGATGCATCAAAGGATAAAAAAATTATAAGGAAAACTACAGCAACCACGGAAAAGGAAGCTGAGTTAAATACAAATGAAGAAACAAAAAAGGAGAATGAAATCATGACAGAAACAGTTAATATCAAGGGAATGATGTGCGGACATTGCGAGGCAACAGTTAAGAAGGCTCTGGAGGCTCTTGACGGTGTTACTTCAGCAACAGTTTCCCA
This sequence comes from Oribacterium sp., assembly GCA_017940955.1. The sequence continues at coordinate 15,410 of JAGAXP010000205.1, read as the reverse complement.
CGACAGCGGAACAGCCGTTATCGAGCTTTCAAAGGAAGTTGATGAGGCAGTAATTAAAAAGGCTGTGGAGGATCACGACTTCGAGTTCGTTTCCATCGTAAAGTAAGGTGAATGACATGCCTGCTTGTTGTGACGGAGAAAATGTAAGACATAAGAACAGAACCCCTGAGCAGATAAAGGCCCTGACAACCAGGCTTAACCGTATAGAAGGTCAGATCTGCGGGATAAAAAAGATGATCGAGGACAACAGATACTGCCCCGATATCCTTATCCAGGTGAGTTCGGTCCAGGCTTCTCTCAATTCCTTTAACAAAGAGCTTTTAAGCTCCCATATTAAGTCCTGCGTTGTGGAGGACATCAAAGAAGGAAAAGAAGATGCGGTGGATGAGCTGTGTGAGCTTCTGAAGAAAACCATGAAATAACAATACCATATAACTTCCGGAGGTTTTATTCTTCGGAAGTATTTGTTTTTTACGGGATTTCGACGAGCCATAGGGGACGGTTCTCTCCGGTGAGAACCGTCCCCTATGGCTATTTAAATCCATTCTTTTGGTTCTTCAATTGTTCACAATGAATACACATTTGCCAGATATAATCAACAATCATTAAAACCCATAGTTTTACAGATATATAGACAGAGTAGCAGAAAGGACATTTTATGATAAATATCTTAAATGTTTTCAAAGGCAGGAAGCCGCAGTCACAGCTGAATCTTGCAAATGAAAACTATTCCGGGAACAATAACAGAAATGACAACGGATTTGACAATTTCAATGATTTCTTCAATCAGTTCAATAAAAATAACCAGAATGGAGGCAACAGCTATAAGCCCCGTAACAGAAAACCTCTTATTTTCTATTACTTTGTGGCGCTGGTGATCATTCTTTTGCTGAACACCTTTGTATTCCCGTCCATTATGACTCGCTCGGTGAAGGACACGACCTATACCGAGTTTATAAATGCCGTTAACAATAACGCAATAACGGATGTTAAATTCACTGACGATACTATTTATTATGTTGCCAATGTTAACGGCCAGGCACTTACCTGCCGCACGGGACGATTAAAAAACGAGTACACAGAAGCCTCTGTACTGGACATTCTCTACAACCAGAATGTAAATTTCATCGAGGAGATACCTGTTGAGACAAGTCCCATAATCAGCTTTCTTTTAAGCTGGATATTCCCTATCCTTATTTTCTGGGCGCTTGGAAACTGGCTTTCCAGAAAAATGGCCTCAAGCATGGGTTCCATGGGAGGCGGCGGAATGTTCGGAGGCTTCGGAAAGTCCAATGCCAGAGAATATGAAGCCAATGGTGAAAATAAGGTAACCTTTAAGGACGTTGCAGGTGAGGATGAAGCCAAGGAGCTTCTCAGCGAGATGGTGGACTATCTTAAGGAACCTGACAAGTATACCGAGATTGGTGCCCATATTCCAAAGGGAGCCCTTCTTGTGGGTCCTCCTGGAACAGGTAAAACACTTCTTGCAAAGGCTGTAGCCGGAGAAGCAAATGTTCCCTTCTTCTCCATTTCAGGTTCCGAATTTGTTGAGATGTTTGTAGGTATGGGTGCAGCCAAGGTAAGAGACCTTTTTGACCAGGCAAAGAAAAAAGCACCTTGTATCATTTTTATCGATGAGATCGATGCCATAGGTAAAAAGAGAGGCGGCGGAGCTCTGGGCGGTAATGACGAGCGTGAGCAGACCCTGAACCAGCTTCTTACCGAGATGGATGGTTTTGATTCCTCAAAGGCCATCATTATTCTGGCGGCAACAAACCAGCCGGATTCCCTGGATCCCGCACTCCTTAGACCGGGCCGCTTTGACAGACGTGTTCCGGTTGAGCTTCCTGATTTCCAGGGAAGAGTGGATATCCTGAAGGTTCATGCAAGGGATATCAAGATGGCAGAAAATGTCAATCTCGAAGCTATCGCAAAGGCCGCGGCTGGTGCCAGCGGTGCAGAGCTTGCCAACATTATAAATGAATCTGCATTAAGAGCTGTAAGAGCCGGACGCGAAAGAGTTATCCAGTCTGACCTCGAAGAGTCAATAGAAGTCGTTATAGCCGGTTACCAGAAGAAAAATAAGGTAATGACGGATAAGGAAAAGCTTATCGTTTCATATCATGAGGTTGGACATGCTCTTGTGGCAGCTCTTCAGAAAAACAGCGCACCGGTGCAGAAGATAACCATTATCCCGAGAACTTCAGGAGCTCTTGGTTATACCATGCAGGTTGAGGAAGAGGGTAATCATTACCTTTATTCAAAGGAAGAGCTTGAGAACAAGATTGCGACCCTTACAGGCGGAAGATGTGCTGAGGAGCTGATCTTCCATACCTGCACCACAGGTGCGAGCAATGATATCGAGCAGGCTACCAAGTATGCCCGTGCAATGATCACCCGTTACGGTATGTCCGACGAGATCGGCATGGTTGCCATGGAGCAGCTTCAGAACCAGTATCTCGGCGGCGATGCGTCTCTTACCTGTTCACCTGAGACCCAGACCAGGATTGATAAGATGACTGTTGATCTTGTAAAGGCTCAGCACGACAAGGCTATGCAGCTTCTTAAGGACAATATCAATAAGCTTCATGAGATCACAAAGTTCCTTTATGAGAAGGAGACTATCACAGGAGCCGAGTTCATGGAGATTTTGAACCGCAAGGAAGTTGATCCTTCTGTTGTGGCTCCGACAAACTAATATAATACCGGTCGTTCAGGCGGAGGGATGCCTTTTGTCACTGCCCGGTTTCACTAAATTCAGGAGCTTTTCGTAAATACAAGACAATTTCTTCGAAACTCGCCGCTTACGCGGCTCAGACAGTTCTCGAAATTGCCTATCCGAAAAGCTCCTTCATTAAGTGAAACCGGCTTTATGTTCCAAAAGGCATCCCTCCGCCTTCACTACGTTTTTGTTAAATATATATCAAAAGTATCACGTTTATTTTTAAATACATGGTAAATTTGTATAGTAAAAATATTACTTCGCCGATATAATAATTTCATGTTTGTTGAGGATAACCCGACAAGGGTATCCTTCAGTCGTTTCAAATTTTCAGGAAGTAACTACATGACAAAGGGCGGATGCCCGGTTTTTAGGGAGTAATTATGCGTGATCTTGATTATTTAAAACTTTTGGCAAAACAGTTTCCCACTGCTACTGCAGCAGGTGCGGAGATCATCAACCTGCGTGCTATCTGTGCATTGCCGAAGGGTACAGAGTATTTCTTCTCTGACCTTCACGGGGAGAGCGAGGCATTTATCTACCTTATGCGATCTGCATCCGGTATCGTAAGAGATAAGATTGATGAGACCTTCGGAAATCTTCTTCCTGAGGAGGAGCAGCTTGAGCTTGCAAATCTTATTTACTATCCGAGAGACATTCTTTCAAGTCCTAAACATAAAGAAAAGGATACTCCTGAGTGGAACCGCATAACCATAAACAGGCTTATTAACATTTGCCGCGTTGTTTCTTCAAAATTCACCCGTTCAAAGGTTCGTAAGAAGATGCCCCAGAGCTATGCTTATGCCATCGATGAGCTTTTGCATATCGACAATCATGATGAGGATAAAAAGGATTACCTCCGTGAGATCATGAATGCCATCATTGACACCGGCATGGGGGACGATTTCATTATCGCCCTTTGCGAGCTTATACAGAATCTCGTTATCGATAACCTTCATATAATCGGTGATGTTTTCGACAGAGGCCCTCACGCTGACCGTATCATGGAGGAGCTGATGAGCTTCCACGATGTGGATATCCAGTGGGGAAATCATGATGCTGACTGGATGGGAGCTGTCTGCGGAAACCCTGCATGTATTGCCAACGTTCTCCGTATCGCCACCTCCTACAATTCCTTTGATGTACTTGAGGACGGTTACGGTATAAACCTGAGACCGCTTTCCATGTATGCAGAGGAGGTTTACGGGGATGATCCATGTGAATGCTTCCAGCCACATCTTCTGGATTCCAATGTTTCCGACTCGGTTTCACCGGCTCTCGCTGCAAAGATGTGTAAAGCCATATCCATTATCATGCTTAAGGAGGAAGGTCTTCTCATCAAGAGACATCCGGAGTATCATCTGGAGCACAGACTCTTACTTGAGAAGGTGGACTATGCGAAGGGAACCGTAAACATCGACGGAAAGGTTTATCCGCTGAAGGACAAGAATTTCCCGACCATTGATCCCAAGAATCCATATAAGCTTACAGAGAGAGAAGAGACTTTGATGAAGACTCTTATCTACAGCTTTACTCATTCCCAGCTTCTTCAGAAACACATCCGTTTCTTCTTTACAAACGGATCAATGTATAAGGTTGTAAATAACAACATCCTTTACCATGGATGCATACCTATGGAAAAGGACGGCAGCTTCACAAAGATAAAGACACCTGACGGAACCTTCTCCGGAAAGGCACTTTTGGATTACTTTAACGACAAGGCCATCGATGCTTATTTCCTTAACGGAGAAAATGATCCTCAGGGTAAGCTTTACGCCACAGATTTTTTCTGGTATATGTGGTGCGGCCCCAATTCACCTCTTTTCGGAAAGGACAAGATAACAACCTTTGAGCACTGTTTTATAGAAGACCCTGTGACTCACAAGGAAAAATTCAATATATACTATGACTTTGCAAAGGAAGAGAAGTACGTAGACAAGATCTTCGAGGAATTTGGTGTGGATGCCTCCGTCGGACATATCGTAAACGGACATGTTCCTGTCAAGACAAAGCTTGGTGAGTCACCTATCAAGGCAAACGGTAAGCTGTTTATCATTGATGGTGGTATCTCAAAGGCTTATCACTCGAGAACAGGTATAGCCGGCTACACACTTATCTTTAATTCCCGTCATCTGGCTCTGGCTAAGCATAAGGGCTTCCAGAAGGGCGCCGAGAATACTCCTGAAATCCAGATCGTGGAACAGATGAAAACAAGAGTAAGAGTAGGCGCTACCGACAACGGAAAGAATCTTAAGAGTCAGATAGCTGATCTCGAAGAGCTTCTGGCAGCATACAGAAACGGTGACATCCTCGAGCAGGGAGAGGTCATTCCCAGGAGACACTGATATAAATTAATAGTGGAATTTGAAAAGGTTCAACCCCGACAATTACGCGTCTGGGTTGGATCTTTTTTGTAAGGAGAGGCAGCCCACATGAAGTGACTTAGGTATTTCGGAATACCACTGGGGACGGTTCTCACCGGCGAGAACCGTCCCCAGTGGTATTCTTCCCGATCAATAACAAAGAAATTGTTATACAAAACAATATAACATTAAGATGATGTGGTACAATAGATACAAAAGTTTGAGATCGTAAGAATGGAATGAGAGTAGTGTAAAAAATACTGTTCATCGCTATTTGTGCCGTTGAGAGAGCGGCGGAATGGAGATAATAATGAAAAAAATATCGGCAACACAAAAAACGATAAATGAATTAAAGAAGTATTTATTGTCTGATGAGGCAAAAATAGGAGATAAGCTTGCAACGGAAAAAGAAGTATGTGAAAGATTATCCGTCGGCAGAGGTACAGTGAGAGAAGCTTTCAGAAATCTGGAGGCGGAAGGCTACATTTCAATTAATCCCGGAAAAGGAGCTTTTATAGTAAAAAAATCTCAAAATGATGAGGATGCTCTTGCCAGTTGGTTTACAAAAAACAGAGGAAAAATACAGGATTATGTGGAGTTCAGAAATATCCTTGAACCGGCGGCGGCAAGAATGGCGGCAGAAAGAGCTTCTGACAAGGATCTGAAGGCTCTCGAAAAGATTCATAATGATTTTATCGAATATGCGGCTGTGATGGATGACGAAAAGCTGGCACTTCTTGATGAAGAATTCCATACCAGGATAATGAAGATGACCGGAAATGAGGTCATGGAATTGATCAATCAGAGTGTAAGTAAAAGGATAATGAATTTCCGTTTCCAAACCTTTAAAATTAAACACAATGTTGAGAATGGAATTAAGGCACACGAGAAAATCCTGAGAGCTCTGATGGACAGGGATGCTGATGTGGCCGAGGTTTATATGAAGCGACATATCGAACTTATCGATAAGGATATGGAACGCATAATTGTGATGTAACATAGAGCCATTAGTATTGACTTTCAGCGGCTAAGTCATAAAATAGTTAGGTAGGAAAAAACCAAGTATACGAAACAGAGTTTAAACGATGAAGGTACTTGGTTTGGGTTAATATACCAGGAGGAAAAACATGAAATTTTTTATTGATACCGCAAATGTAGATGAGATTCGTCAGGCTAACGACATGGGCATCATCGCCGGAGTAACAACCAATCCTTCTCTTATCGCAAAAGAGGGACGTGATTACATGGCTACATTGAAGGAAATCACAGAGATCGTTGATGGTCCTATTTCAGGCGAGGTTAAGGCAAGCACAACTACAGCTGAAGGGATGATCGCAGAGGGCAGAGAGATTGCCAAGATGCACAAGAACATGGTTGTTAAGATCCCTATGACTCCGGAAGGTCTTAAGGCTGTTAAGGTTCTTTCAAGTGAAGGTATTCACACCAACGTGACTCTTATTTTCACAGCTACACAGGCACTTCTTGCTGCAAGAGCAGGTGCTACTTATGTTTCTCCTTTCCTTGGACGTCTTGATGATATTTCTACAGACGGAATCACTCTTATCCAGGATATCGAGGATATCTTCCAGATGTATCCGGATATCGAGACAGAGGTTATCTGCGCATCTGTTCGTCATCCTATGCATATCATTGATTGTGCTAAGACAGGCGCTGATATTGCTACAGTTCCTTTCAAGGTTCTTATGCAGATGACTCAGCATCCTCTTACAGACATTGGTATCGACAAGTTCGTAAAGGACTACGAGGCTGTATTCGGAAAATAATCCAAGTGTTATTAAATCCCCTGAGATTACATCTCAGGGGATTTTTCGTTAGGAAAATACTTTTTGTTTCCGGTATTTCTGGATTTCGTTGAAGTTTAGTTCTTTTACGAAAGGGGCACGGTGATCTGAGGCGCCGGGGCCGTAGTTTTTGTATTCGCAGAAGCTTACGGTGGATTCGGCGTCTTTTTTGTTCCAGTTGTGGAAGCCGGCGGGGTGGATATGGTTTCCGAGGTAAGAGTTTCGGATCAGGACTTTTGCAAAGTTTCGCCAGGGGCGGCCAAGATAGCAGCTGTGCTCAGGGCAATCTGACTCGAAACGGCAGTTGTCGAAGATATATCCGTAGTCCTGACCTTCAGGAGTGGAAGCGGCGGTAGCATAGCTTTTGGCCTCCCGGGATTCATCACTTTCTATAAGTTTCTTTAATTCTTCGTATTTCTCATTACTTAATCCGGTTCGGGCTGCCTCCATAAGCTTTACTTCGGAAAAACTGCCGGACATCTTGATATCATTCTTTAACAGATATTTATATATAAGAAGAGGAGTCCTGTTCTTTTGAAAGATATAGCAGTTGTCATAATATGCTGTGGCAGAACCGAAAATAAAATCTATATCCCCTTCTATATATGAGCTTGTATAATATTGTCTTCCGTTTATTCTTTGGGCAAACTGTTTTGGACCGATAAAGCCGTTTTTTTCTATTTCCTTAGGCGGAAGTGGTCCTGTGAAGAGGGTGTCCTGCCAGCCCAGCAGTCGTATGTTGCTGCAGCTGATTCCTTCGCCTTCTGCGTAAAGAGCTATTGCCTGACCGATATCAGGACCGGCTCCGGCGGAATTTTCAATGGTAAGGTTTTTGAGACTTACATTCTCGGCATCTATAAACATGGTATAAGAACGGAAGGTTCCCAGTTTGCCAATGTCTTCGGCGGGCATATTGCCATACAGACCATAGGTGATGACGGTTTTGTCGGATGGTATATATCGATTTGGGTGTAAATTGCCATCCGTATCCTCGAAGCTGTATTCAAAATCTTCTGCCTTTATATATTCTCTGAAATCTGTATTGCATCCTGTCAATGTAAGTCCCGGAGTCTTTATTTCAACTCTTTCATTATATATTCCTTCTTCTATTAATATAGTGTCGCCGGATTTGGCATTGTTTACAGCTTCCTGGATGGAAGTGTAATCGCACTTTCCTGTTTTGGATACCGTGATCATGGTATTTTCCTCCATTGTGGATCTATATGGTTTGCTCTTATCAGAAATCCGATGGTTTATTCCGGGATAAGTAATTCCCGGGTTGATGTTATTGTTTACGGAAATATCAAAGAACCGATAACTATCAATATTATATGATGAATAAACATATACATGAATATAAAATCGGATACTTTTATACTATCGAATACTATAAGACGAAAAAATAGCGCTTGGAGCTATGATTACTTTAAGGATAATGACTGATTTGATAGAAAAATAACAAAGATTGTAACTATTGACGATGTAAAACGCTTACAAAATTTATCAATATATCGATATCGACGAGAGAAAAGATTGATTATGTGCATAAAACATGGAGAATAATTATCTAAAAGGATATCACAGAGACCTAAAAACCCTAAAAAAGTAGCTCAAATAGGCAAAAAATATATATTAATAGTATCAGATAAGATAATTATGAGTAAATTGGGTCAGTAATTGTAAGATTTATCTCAAAGTGGCTGATATAATCATAAATGTCAGTAAGAAATGAATAAGTGATCAGAAATGATCCTTGAAAAGAGGAAGTATGGATTTTCAAATAGCAGCCGTTTTTAAACGGAGTATAACAATAGAATTATTGAATGATACGATCTGCTATGCTCCTTCGGGATACAGCATTTTGATAAACGGAGAGGAAAAGTTAAAGTCCGATCTTAATGTTGTGACGGTTGACGGATTAAAGCCCGATACGGAATACACCATCACTCTTCTGACGGAAAACGGCAGGACGGATAAAACCTTCCGAACAGAATATGAGTCAGTTCTTCTGAATGTCAGAGAATTCGGAGCATCGGGAGACGGAGAACAGGATGATACGGGTTTTATACAGGCGGCTATAAACAGCTGTCCTAAGGACGGCACGGTTTATCTTCCCAAAGGAAAATATCTTTCAAGACCGATCTTCCTTAAAAGCCATATGACTTTTTGGATAGATGATGAAGCGGTTCTGATGGGGGATCCGGACAGAAAGCATTACCCTTTATTACCGGGGCTTACACCTACTACGGATGAGAAAGATGAGTACAATCTTTCAAGCTGGGAAGGCAATCCCGAAACGAGCTTCGCATCGCTTATCACAGCAGTTAATGCCGAAGAAATCGAAATTGTCGGAAAAGGAATCATCGATGGCAACGGAGATAAGGGCGACTGGTGGAAGGAGCCCAAGAAGAAAAGGATAGCCTGGAGGCCCAATACCGTTTTTCTGAATCATTGCAGAGCCGTAAGGATGCAATCGGTAACAGTGAGGAATTCTCCCTGCTGGACCATCCATCCCTACTATACAGATGATATAGCACTTTACAACTTAAGTATCTGGAATCCATCGGATTCACCCAATACAGACGGGTTTGATCCTGAAAGCTGTGACGGGGTTCTGATCCTGGGAACAAGGATTTCTGTCGGAGATGACTGCATCGCCATAAAATCAGGCAAATATTACATGAGTGATAAACATCATAAGCCTGCAGATCATTTCGTGATCAGAAACTCATTCCTTGAAAGGGGTCACGGAAGCGTAACCGTTGGTTCCGAAGCAGCAGCCGGTGCACAGAATGTAGAAGTTTCCAGATGCATATTCAGGGAAACCGACAGAGGGCTCCGCATCAAAACAAGACGAGGCAGAGGACCCGATGCGGTTTATGACAACATAGTTTTTCATGACATAAAAATGGAAAATGTGCATATGCCCTTCACCTTCAATATGTTTTATTTCTGCGATCCTGACGGTCACAGTGAGTATGTTCAGGATCAGAAAGCAAGACCTGTTGATGATAAAACACCGACGATAGGATCTGTAACAGCAGAGAATATCGTGGCAGAGGGTGCCGATCAGTGCATGCTGGTTGCTTATGGATTGCCTGAGAGATTTATCGACAGGATAGTCTTTAAGAACATAAAGGTTTCATTCCTTCCAAAGGAGGAAAGAAAATCCGGTCAGACCATAATGATGGACAACTTCCCGGAAATGACCGGAAAAAGCATATATGCCAGAAATGTAAAACATCTGGTGCTTGAAAATGTTGAGATATCAGGTTGTGACGATACAGGTCCGGAACTGATAGATGTTGTGGATTATGACAGCCTGAATATCGTTTATAAAAGTTAACAATGAGGTAAAACTCAATTTAAACAGGAGACCTGAATGGCTCCTCAGGAGGTAAAAATGAAAAAGACAATTACTAAGTTTCTCGCCGGCGGTATGGCAGCATCTATGATGCTCAATCTTGCAGCATGTGGCTCATCAGCATCTGCGCCTGAAGGCACAACAGCAGCTCCAGCTGCTACAGAAGCAGCAAAGGCTGCAGCTGAGACAGTAGCAAAGGCTGAGGGCGGAAACGGAACAGCACTTAGAATTTCATGGTGGGGCGGTGATTCAAGACACACAGCTACACTTAAGGCACTTGATGAGTATATGGCAGCAAATCCCGGTGTTACCATCGAGTCAGAGTATGGCGCATGGTCAGGCTGGCAGGATAAGATCGCTACTCAGATCGCAGGTAATTCAGAGCCGGATCTTTTCCAGATCAACTGGAACTGGTTATGGCAGTTCAGCCCGGACGGAACAAGATTTGTGGATCTTCAGGAGCTTACAGATTTCGATCTTTCACAGTATGACCAGTCACTTATCGATCTTATGACGATCGACGGACATGTACTCGGTGTTCCTGTTTCATCAACCGGAAGAGTATTCTACTGGAACAAGGCTACATTTGAGAAGGCAGGTCTTGAGGTTCCAAAGAGCTTCGCAGACATCCTTGCAGCAGGTCCTGTATTTAAGGAGAAGCTTGGAGATGATTACTATCCTCTTGCAGCAGGCACTTATGATCTCACAATCCTTCTTACATACTATATGCAGGAGAAGTACAACAAGCAGTGGATCGTTGATCACAAGCTTAACTACTCAGTAGAAGAGCTTACAGACGGTTTTGATTTCCTTAAGAGCCTTGAGGCTAACCACGTAATTCCAACACAGGAGAAGCTTACAGGTGACGGTGCTGATTCTCTTGATAAGAACCCTAACTTCATCGATGGCCACTATGCCGGTGTTGTTGAGTGGGACAGCTCAATCAAGAAGCTTGCAGATGCTCTTGACTCAGATCAGGAGATCGTTATCGGTGAGTATCCTGCAGATTATGGTACACCTGCAACAGTTTACAAGGTTTCTATGGGATTTGCTGTATCTCCTAACTCAGCTAACAAGGAAGAGGCTGCCAAGCTCCTTCAGTACATGTTCAACGGTGACGGTGTAGAGACTCTCGGACTTGAGAGAGGTGTTCCTGCATCACATGCAGCTCAGGAGAAGCTTGAGGCAACAGGTGCTCTTGCAGGTCTTACATTTGAAGCTAACCAGGCAGCAGCAGCCAATGCTCCTTTCCAGCTTTCACCTTACTATGAGGATGCAGCTCTTAAGGACAGCGCTGAGGGTGCATACCAGGAAATCATGGACACAATGTCTTATGACGGTGTAGATTCCAAGGAACTTGCAGAGATGCTCATTGAGGCAGTTAATGAGGTTGAGGGCAAGTAATCCTCAAAAACATTGATGTATCAATGTTTAAAAATAGTTTTTTCCCTGATCCTCCTAATTTAGGGTTAAAAATTACCACATTAAATGTGGTATATATCGGGCCTTGGCTTTTCTCTGAGGCCCGATTTTTATGCAAAAAATTCAAGTAAGTAAAATGTTTCAATCAAGGTAAGCCGGTGAAAAACGGTACCTTCCAAAGGAGTAGATAAAATGTCAAATTCAAAAACAAATACCGCTCCGAATAACTTCTGGAAAGAGAATAAAGGATTTATATTCATCTTCCCATGGTTTGTAGGATTTCTTGTTTTCAAAGGATACCCATTCCTTTCATCACTGGTTTACAGTTTCAGCGATTATTCTCTTTTTGAGGGAATTTCAAAATGGGGCATCTTCAACTATCTCGATGTTTTCACAAACAGAAAGATACAGGAAGGTTTCATGATCACCTTCAAGTATGCATTTATGACAGTGCCTCTTAAGCTGATATTTGCATTGTTTGTAGCTTACATCCTTAACTTCAAGATCAAGGGAGTTAAGATGTTCAGAACAGTCTATTACATTCCTTCGATTCTTGGATCATCAGTTGCCATCGCAGTTCTCTGGAAGGCAATCTTTAAGGATGACGGAATCGTCAACATGCTTCTCGGATTATTCGGAGTAGAAGGACCACACTGGTTATCCAATAAAACCGCCGCTCTTTTCATCATCTGTCTCTTACGTGTATGGCAGTTCGGTTCAACCATGGTTATCTTCCTTGCAGCATTAAAGGGCGTATCTCCTGATCTTTATGAGGCAGCTTCCCTTGACGGAGCCGGTAAGTGGAGACAGTTCTTCACAATTACAGTACCTATGATCACACCGGTTATCTTCTATAACCTGGTTACTCAGCTGGTTCAGGCATTCCAGGAATTTAATGGACCTTACATCATTACAGCAGGTGGACCGAGAGGTGCAACCACACTTGTTTCACTGCTCATCTATAACAACGCATTTAAGAAATATGCAATGGGACTTGCAAGCTCACAGGCATGGGTTCTGTTCATTATCCTTATGATTTTCACAGCGATTTTACAGTACAGCCAGAAGCACTGGGTATACTATTCTGATTCGGAGGACTAAGCAATGACACTCGAGAGAAAAAGACAGATAGCAACGGTATGTAAATATGTCGTTCTGGTTCTGGTGGGCATTCTTATGATCTACCCGCTGGTTTGGATGATCGGTGCATCCTTCAAAACAAACTCGGAGATTTTCTCCAGCATCGGATTTATACCTAAGCAGCCAACCTTCCAGGGCTACAAGGATGCCATGAACGGTTACGGCGGAGACATTGACATCTGGAAGTCAATGCTTAATACCTACAAGATCGTTATTCCTAAGGTTATCCTTACAATCGCATCCTGCACACTGACAGCTTATGGTTTTGCAAGATTCAAGTTCAAGGGACATGATGCACTCTTTGCACTTCTGATGGCTACACTGTTCCTTCCAAACGTAGTACTTAACGTTCCTCAGTTCATCATGTACAACGGCTGGGGCTGGGTAGATTCACCATTATACCTTCCTCTTATCGTTCCTTCAGTATTTGCTCAGGATACATACTTCGTATTCATGCTTATCCAGTTCCTCCGCAACGTACCGAGAGAGCTTGACGAAGCTGCAAAGATCGACGGATGTACAGCACTTGGAACTCTCTGGCACGTAATCGTACCTGTACTTAAGCCTGCTATGACATCTGCAGCACTGTTCCAGTTCATGTGGTCATCAAATGACTTTATGGGACCTTTGCTCTATGTTTCAACTCCTAAGCGTTATCCTGCAGCCATCTTCGTAAAGATGTCCATGGATGCTGATACCGGATTCTCATGGAACAGAATCCTCGCACTTTCACTTATTTCCATCATTCCTTCACTGGTAGTATTCTTTATCGCTCAGGATCAGTTTATCGACGGTGTTACTGCCGGTTCGGTTAAGGGTTAATTATGAAAACGAATGAATTACACCACCTCACAGGTGGCAGAGAAGACACTGAAAAGTTTCTCAACGACTATGTGGATTACCTTATGACTCATTCGGATTCCGGGCATCCTGCCTGGAATCTGGAGGTCATAAGAAGCGGTAAAGAGAATAGATGGAATTATATAGATGGCTGTATGATAACAGGTATCCTGCGGCTTTATGAAATTACCGGACAGGAAAGATATCTCCGGTTTGCAGATGATTTCGTAAGCGGATTTATAGATGAGGATGGCAGCATCAGAACCTATGATGCCGAGGAAAAAAACCTTGACAATATAAATCCCGCAAAAAACCTGTTTAAGCTTTACGATATCACAGGAAAAGAAAAGTATCTTAAAGCCATAAAACTGGTACGCTCTCAGATAGATATGATGCCCAGAACTAATGAGGGAAACTTCTGGCATAAGAATATTTACCCGAACCAGGTATGGCTGGACGGACTTTACATGGCACAGCCTTTCTACATCGAGTACGAGAAGCGTTTCAATGATTCAAAAAACATAAAAGATACTTATGATCAGTTCTGTAATGTAGAGAAGCATATGCGTGATGAAAAGACAGGACTTTACTATCACGGATATGATGAATCAAGAGAGATGTACTGGGCAGATCCCGAAACCGGATGCAGTCCCAATTTCTGGCTGAGAGCCGAAGGCTGGTTTATCATGAGCCTCGTTGATGTGCTGGAAGTCATGATGGATATGGATCTTCCTAAGGAAAAGGAGCATCTCAAAAAGATGCTTATGGATCTTACAGAGGCACTTTCCAAATATCAGGATAAGAGCGGACTTTTCCATCAGCTTATAGCTCTTCCGGAGGTCGAAGGAAATTACCTTGAAACTTCCGGGACGGCACTTATCAGTGCTGCGGTACTTAAAGGTGTCAGACTTGGTTTTATACCTGAAAAGTACAGAAGCATGGCAGAGAAGGCTTTCTACGGTATAATCGATAAGAGACTTTCGAAAAACGATGACGGTACACCATGTGTAACAGGAATATGTCTTGTTGCCGGACTTGGAGGCGTTGATCACAGAGACGGATCTGTGGGTTATTATCTTTCGGAGCCTGTAGTAAAAAATGATGCAAAAGGCGTTGGTCCACTGTTTCTTGCCTATACGGAAATGATACGTTAAAATAAAGGATGTGTGTCTGATTGGATAATGATTCAATAGGATACCATCCTTTATTTGTTTTAAAAAGCTGATCTTTTTCGGAAGAAAAGGTACATGGAGTATGGTCGGAAGCGGAGTTCGGCGTTTCACCTCTCCGATACTGGTTATCAAAAAGAGGCATTATATGGCAGACGAAAATTTACATAATTCCAGACTTGAACTGGTATTTGAAAAGCGTATCCCAGGTCTGAGGGTTTCGGAAGCGGTGAGACATCAGAAGTTCATAATGAAAAACAGACATTTCCATGAGACCATAGAAATGCATTTTATCATCTATGGACAGAGACTGCTGTTTGTAGATCAGGAAACCTATCGTATGGTTCCCCACACATGCATGATGGTAAACCATAACCTCATTCATAAAACTTCTACAGCTCCCAACATGCCCCCCGATCATCACAATTTCATACTTCAGCTGGACAGATCCGTTTTTGATGAAAAGTTCAGGGAATTCGGCCTGAAGGGGTTTGATGAGTTTGGAAGTCTGTATGGTGGACTTGCCAGGTTTAATGACACAGAATGGCAGCTGGTCTTATCTGTTATAGATGCCTTTAAGGCGGCTTG
>JAGAXP010000204.1 GCA_017940955.1 Oribacterium sp. | reverse complement strand
CATGGAGCACGAAAGGACGATTTATCGGCCTGAGAGTGCGGAATGTGGGAGGGCGCTGATGATCCAGTGGATCATCGCTTAGCGCCGACCGAAGTGGAACGTAGACGCGAGAGCGCATAGCGCGAAGCGGTCCGATATCGCCTTTTGACACTTATATCTTATGACCTCAAAAAGCCTGTTTTTTTGATTTATATTAAAATAACAACAATATTTTCCGCTTTTCCGCCGATGTTGACATTATGAAAAAAAGAAATGAAAACATTTATTGTGGAACGGAGGAACTGATATGTATGATTATGATGTTTTGTTCTTAGGAAGCGGACATGCTGCCTGGCATGGTGCACTGAAACTCGTCAAGGCAGGTAAGAAGGTTGCTTTCGTGGATGGGGACCTGATCGGTGGAACCTGTACGAATTATGGCTGTGATGCCAAGATTCTTCTTGATGCCCCATTCCAATTTGTTAATGGGCTTAAACGTTACAAGGGGATAGGAGTGGATTCCACACCTGACATTGACTGGACGGCGCTGATGAAATATAAAAAGCAGGTCATATCACCCCTTCCGGGTATACTGGAGACAGCTATCTTTGCTGCGGCGGGAATGCCTGTCATTCATTCCATGGGAAAACTTCTCGATGCCCATACGGTTCAGGCAGATGATAAGAAAGTGACCGCAGAGTACATCGTCATCGCAACGGGAGAGCATCCTGTGAAGCGTGCTGTACCGGGAAAGGAATATATCCACGACAGCAGAGATTTTCTGGATTTGGATACGTTCCCTAAGAGAATAGCGTTTATCGGCGCAGGAATCATCGCCATGGAATTTGCTTCCATGGCAATTGAGCTTGGTTCAGAGGTTACAGTTATCCATCACAATGACCGTGCCCTCAAGATGTATCCTTCTCAATATGTGGATATAGTTGTGAACAAGATGAAAGAGGAAGGCGTTAAGTTCGACTTCAATGAGTCTGTTTCCCGGATTGAAAAACAGGGTGAAGAGTATATCGTGACTTATGAAAGCGGAAAGACCTTAACCGTTGACTATGTGCTTGAGGCGACAGGCCGCGAGGCCAATGTTGACGGTCTTGGGCTATCGGATGTTGGCATAGAGTACAGCCGGAAGGGTATCAAGGTCAATGCTAACCTTCAGACAACTGTTCCAAATATTTATGCCTCCGGAGATGTAATAGACAAGAAGATCCCGAAGCTTACACCTACAGCAACCTTTGAGTCAAACTATATTGCGGATCATATCCTTGATCCATCGACAGCACCTATAGTGTATCCTGTGGTTCCTAATCTTGTATTTACATTGCCACGTATTGCTCAGACAGGTGTATCAGTTGACGCGGCAAAGAAGGATACAGAACATTATGATGTATTGACCGCGCCTTACGGAAAGACAATGCTGTTCCAGGCAAAGAATGAAGTTTATGCGGATTTCAGCTTCGTGTTCGATAAGGAGCATAACCTGGTGGGAGCTGCATTTATTTCGGATGATGCAGGAATGTTCGTCGATATCATTACCCTCATCATCAATAATAAGATGACTTCGAAAGAGGTGAATCAGATGATATTTGCCTTCCCGACTGAGAGTTATGGACTTATATCTACGGTTGCAGGTATGCTGAAATAAAGGGAAGATTTTGATGACACAGGGAATTACAGATTCCTGAAAGATATTTAAGGACTGTATTCACCTCGTCATGGATCATACCGGGGGACTGTATCAGAGCAAATGAAAGACAGAGGTAAAGGATTATGAGAACTGTGTTAATATCAGCCGCAATTGTACTTGCACTTGTAACTCTATGCGCATGCGATAATAGCTTAGATGCAGCAGAAATAAACATTGAGTCAGGACATAAACAGGAAACCACTGTAAACGGGGAATCCGGTGAACATACTGCCACGGGAGAACTGATCGAATTAAGATACCATCCAGGTTACGGTGATATGAATGGCGGGTACCACGGTGAGTGTTTGAAAAAGGGTGAAAACGGGGAGTGGATTATTGAAAGCGAAAACAGAAACAGCCTTGATGAGCCTGAAATTAAAACCGTATATTCCGTAAAAACAACTGACCAACAGGATTTTGAAGCCTTTATTAAAGATAAAAATGTTGCATCACTAATGAATAATGAAGATAGTGATGAATTTGTCACTGATTACAGTCCCTGGAATTACAGTATCGTTTATGCCGATCCTTCATCCGCAAGCAGCAGGAAAAGGATTTATGTGAGTTTCGGTGAGTATCAGAAATACAGCGAGGCGGATTATGAACTGATTAAAGAACTGCGTGAGAGGTTTGATGCCCTTAAGGGAGAAGTGCTGTCAGAGACCATCGAATCGGAGGCAGAGGAGATTGATGAAGATTTAAATGAAGATATAAATGTCAAATCTGCAAAGTGAATATATAGACATCGTTTGATGGGAAGCGACGAACAGTGTTAATTCTCATAAGTTGCCGGAGAGGTGAATATGATGAACAGTAATTATAAAAAGGCTAAAATACTGACATTGATTCCGGTTATTGTTTTTGTGGCTACCGTAATATGCTTTGTTTTTGCAGCAATACTTCAGGTTCCTACAAACAGAGGTCTTATTTATACTGTTTTTGCATTTGCAGGTCTTATGAGTTTATTTTTAGCACACTTACCCTGTCTTCTTTTATCTGTTTTCGGAACGGTGTTCGCTTCAAAGGCAATAAAAGAAGGTGTACCGGAGGGCAGAAGATTTTTAATACTGGGTATTCTGGAGATACTTGTTTATGTTCCTGGAGTGATACTTGCGGTCCTGATGTTCATTGCAGGACATGGAGTTTGATAAAAAAATAGAAGCACGAATTACAATCCCATTTGATAAAGACGTTTGTAATTCGTGCTTTATTTTAATCGTTAAGAATAGAAAAAGAGTTAATATTCATTGTCAGTCTTTTATGGCAAACATAGTAACATCTGCATTTTCGGTGCTGCTGCCCGTGAAAGGAATTTTGCCTTTGGGATCTTTGTAAAGACTATATCCTTTGCGAATATTCGGGAAGATCCGGTAAGCATAATCTACCGTCGTTCTGTAATATTCTTCTTCATCTGTATCAGGGTCATAAATAACTGTCAAAGTTCTCGGCTCCTTAATTTCATCATTTTTATAGTCATACACAAGATCGCACATTTTGTTGTAACCTTCAGGTGTATCAACATCATAGGTAACCTTCTGTGTCATAAATTCATAGGTTTTACCATCGACCACAATTTCACTTACCACTTCTGACATTTCAAGGGTCTCTTTATCTAAAGTATATGTATATCTGACTTTTCCGCCCTCCCATTCCTCCGGGAGATTTTTGATTTCAGGGCAGAGCTCTGTGGGAATATATGTTATTACAGTCAATGTTCCGCTATTGTCATCCTGTACAGAATCAATGGTTTCATGGGTATCTTCGCTATAGGTAAAAGGGGTAAAACAATCAGGATGTCCGAATTTGGATTTAAGAGCATCCTCCTTCTCATCATCTGACATGGCGTACCAGCCGACAAACAGTTTCTGGTCATTCTTTAAGTCTGCATTACGATAATAATCTGTTTCACCGTTAAATAACGAAGTTTCATAGCTGTGTGATTCCATATCATCATCAAGGTAATCTGTTTCAAAATAGGATATACCCTTTTCATGATAACATTTAAAACCAAATAATTCATAAGCCTTTACCGCTTTACCTGAATCATCTTCAGATATTTTCACTTCGCTTAACCAGTTACTGTGATTTGAAAATATTTTATCACGGCTATTGGCTTCTATAATATCTTCAAGTTTAATGTCCGGAATATCTGCAGTAACAGATTCAGTTGTTTCCACGGTTTCAGTTTCCGGTTCTGTTACTTCACTGTTCTCCGGTAAATTTACACTTACTTCCGGTATGCCTGTTGTTCCACATCCGCTGATTATAGCAGCTGATGTAAGCATTGAGACAAAAAGTGAACAAAAAATCCGCTTTCTCATAATTTAACTCCATTTCCGGGATACATTCCTTCCCTTTTAAATTAAGTTTTAATCTGTAGAGAGATTATCTTTTGAAATAGAAAAACTACAGATTGTTTTAAATAAGCGCCCAATTATTTTTCGTCAAAACAATAAACCGGAATAAGATGTTTATAAAAATTTTAATCAATCAGTGCAAATCATTTTAATAGAGAAAAATAAAAATATTTCTTTTATATTTTTATTTATCCGCATATAATAAAGTTTATAAATATAAAAAGGGAGGCCGCATTACAATGGCAGATGAAGTAAAGGTTCAGGAAGTTAAGACAGAAGAAGTAAAGGCTTCTGCAGAAGCTGCAGAAACAGTTACAGAAACAAAACCTAAAAGAGGACGTAAGAAGGGTTCAACAACAAAGTCATCAACAGTAAGGAAGACAGAGTCAAAATCAACTTCGGATAAGAAGTCCGGCAGAAAAGCGGGTGTTAAAACTGCATCAAGAAAGGCTTCGGAGAAAACTGAAAAGTCTCAGGCAAAGAAAGCATCACAGGTTCCGGAGCTTAACTGTAAGTCGCTTACTATTGAATTCAATGACAAAAAGTATACCGAGAAGGATCTTTATGACCGAGTAAAGGCTTATATCAGCTCACATCCGTATATCGTTGCTCATGATATCGAGCTTTTTATTAAACCTAAGGAGTCATGTGCATACTTCACAATAGACGGATTCAGCAATCCTGATTTCAGAATCGATCTATAATTTCATGATATAGGTATACTCCGTAACCAAAAAAAATTGCAAAAGAACTGAATTTTTTTGAGAAAAAATCCAAAAAATGAACAAAACCCTATCTTGTTCAAATAACATTGCAATATGGGAAACAGGGGAGAGTTTGAAATTTTTTCTGTAAATATGGGTATTCTATGATAATTTATATTTATGAGGGAGCAATCAGAGTGGTTGCTTCCTTTTTTCTGACTGTATATTTATTAAAGATATAAGTCAATATCAGTTTGTGATTGTATCAAGGATTGTAGTATGATTATTTGCATATGCAATCGATAAATGGAGTTTTAAGGATTACGGAGATAATGATTGAGATCACATACTTTCAACTTTTTCTATTTATAACGATAATATGGATAATCACTCGATGCTTCATAGCGATAAAATCGAAGACATTTTCAGTAAAGCGTGAATGTCGGCAACTTTTGGTTTATGTGTGTATCGTTGTTATTTGCAGATTTGTATACTTCGGATTCCATCTTGAGAATGGAAAGATACCGACATTAAAGATG
>JAGAXP010000203.1 GCA_017940955.1 Oribacterium sp. | reverse complement strand
GGATTCGGAATCCCACCCTCTCCCTTGTCCGGATCATGAACTGCAACATCGCATATCATCCCCTTTGCGACGAAATTCTCCATGATATACCTTCTTGCAATTTCAATGTTCTCCTCCATAGTCAGCTCGTTCTGCAGGGCAAAATCGAAACTGTAGGCAAGCTGGGCATCCTTTCGGTTCTCATGATTTTCAACTTCATACCAGAGTGTTTCCCTGTCAGCCAGCCTTTCCGGAACATAATCCGGCATCAGGATCTCCGACATGATAACCCCACCTTTTTTCGTATAGTCCTGCACCTCGCCGTAATACCTGTCATAAAGTTTTTCACCGGAACGGTATGCTGCCGCAGCTATCGCCGTATGCCCCTTACTCCGTTTAACATGGGTCAAGCTGAAATGATACAGTGCCATCAGTCGCTCACCTCCCTTCTCTTCAGGATTTTTGCTATCTCAGACATGAGTTTGATCCTGATTTCGGGTATCAAAATGGTCATTTCTACCAGCTCAAAAAACTCTTCCTCGGTCATGTCCTTTGTATTAGGATAAAAATGCTCTACGGTTCCACCCTTATTACACAGGCGATGCGTTCTTGCCTTATACTCAGGACTGTTTCTGTTTTTTTGATACGTTGCCCTCATCTTTTCTCTCGTAAGCCTGTGTTTTAATTGCATCTCCTGCTCTTCCTTTTCCCTAATCTCTTCGTTAATTTTGTTTATTTCCTTTTCAGCATCCATGTGATACTCCTTTCCGTTTTGCGCTATAAAAAGTGAACCCCGATCATGTGAGCACACGATTGGAATGTTACCCGCTTCGACCATGTAAGCAAAAATGAAAAACTGGTCGAAGCATGATGGGGATAGCTGCCGCAGGCAGCGAAAGGGCGTAAGCCCTTTTCCGGTGCAAAGCACCGCAGCATACCATTGTTCGGACAATGTGTATGCCAGCCCTCTGCAAGAGCGCGCTTTCGTTCACCCAACCGGGTGAACGTAGAAGTGCGCTATTCCTTCGGAATAGACTTTGAGTGTCTTTATCGCCGACGCTCATATTCCTCGACCTTATGAGGATAAAAAAAGAGCAGGTACAACCCGATTTACTCGGCTCATATCTGCTCTATCGCTGTATTGATCATCACTATATCCTCCATGATCCGGGATATGATCTGCCTGCTTTACCTCTCCTACGCCCTACCTTTTGCCATCCATTCAAACAATGCTTCCTTGCTGATCTTGATCCTGTTCCCGCTTCTGAATGCCGGGAATCCCTCCTCATGCACCAGCTGATAAGCTGTTGTCCGGGATATACCCAGAACTTTTTGCATTTCCTTCATGTCCAGCACAAGAGGAAGATCGTCATAGTTTGTCGGTCTGTTACCTTCCACCGTCATGGTCCTCCTTTCCTCAAAATTTCTCTTTTCTTCCTGCAGTCAGCCTTCGGTTTGGCTCGCATCGGTATTTCACCGTCCCATGGACACCCGATATTCCGGGCGAAGTATCATTATCATAAAGCGGTGTCCTCGCATTTCGGTTTTACCATTCCGACATCAGCAACGATATTTATCGCTCCCCACCTTAGCTTGGAAATCGCAGGCTGGTTTCCTCACATTGACCATATGAGCATTCGTTTTTGAATTTACTCATATGGCAGGCGGCTCATGGCGTATCTGCATTTTTGCTCAACCGCTTCTTACGTCCCGCAGGATCTGATATTCAGTTTTCAATGTCCTCAAACGGCATTCGCGATATTTGCTCTTCGCATTACCATTTCGCCCATTATATCGACATATCGCTTGCACAATCAAGGCTTTTGATGTATTCTGTGTGTAATTGATAGTGTGTTTTTCATAATTACCATAACAATATGGAGTGATATGACCATGAAATATACCTTTAACAGACATGATCCGATACTGGGCAGCATGGTTTTCGTACTGATTTTGGATATGAAACGGAAAAAAGAAAGAATCCTGATAGGAAATGAAAATTATATCGAACTTCGGCTCCGTGGTTCTGAAGAGGATAACATTTTTTATGACCGGACGGCTCCGCTCGGAACTCTCCTTATGAATTTTCATCAGGACTTAGGCCGTGCATGGAACGAATTTGGCTTCATGCCTTTCTGGGATGCCCTGCACTCAAACAGGTGGAAACAACCGGAGCTTGAAAAGATGGGATTTGATTTTTTGAGATCACGATTTGAAAGCGGATATCCACTGGATATCTATGCAGCTCTGCGGATATCCGAAGGATATCTAAAAGCAAGGCTCCTAAGAGACCGGAACCGTGCAGCGGATATCTTCAATATGGAAATGGCAGAAATAAAAGACGGACTGATGGACTGGACTGACGAGAGGATAAAAACTCCGAAGAAGTTCTATGAAGGTAGCACCCTTTCAAAAAAAGCGATCAAAATAGACCTGTGGTATCCTACCGGCACCCCGGAACCGGAATGTGTCATTGCACATGATTCCATCCTGCCTATGATCAATTTTTACCACAGCCGTCTGCTATCTGCCGGACTGAATATCCGAAAATGTAAAGTCTGCGGGAAGTATTTCCTGGCTGAAAGCCTGAAATATGAACTATGCAGCGAAAAGTGCCGCAAAGAGCAAGGCAAGATTAAGAAGCGGGAATTTGATGCCCGGGCTGTCGAGAACAGTTATGACCGGACATATAAAAACGAGTGCCAGAGGTGGCGTAACATCATCCACCGAGCAGAGAAATCAGAAGACACCTCTCCGGAGACTCTCTCAAAAATGAAATCTGCTTTTGATGATTTCAAGGCTGAGGCTCTGAAAAGGAAAACTGCTGTTAAGAAAGGGCAGTCCTCTTCAAAAGAATTTGAGGACTGGATTCTCGTCCAGTCCTCAAAGCTATATGATTTATAGCACCATCGCATCTTTCATTGGGTAAATCGGGTAGTCGATTGGGTAGTTTGGGTAGTTCCATTTACTACCCAATAACTCTGAAACACTTTTACAGAGGATTGTTTCTTGCATAATCCACGGCAGCTGCTTGAAAATCTTCGGAGCTTACATTATCAAAATATTTCTGACGCCATTTTGCATAATCAAATCCATCCCAGTCATCTACACCAATACCACCGATATTTATCAAAACAAGCTCATCCCAGCGATCTTTTATAGACTGACCATCATATATCTTAGCCTCGAATAATTCCTTAGCCGTGTTAAATTCACAACCATCTTCAATATCGCAGTATCCTGCCCGATACGGTTTGTCATGCTTTGACTGATAACCTATATAATGCTCGATTTCTTTAGGATCTGAGCAAAAATAAAATGTTGTCTCGTCCACAAACTCATCTCCTTTTTCAAACTGAGCCAGTATATAACCATAGTCCTTATACCACTTCATAATACACCTATATTAAACCGGCACTTAGCCTATCTTATTTAAGACATTTCGTAAGTTCTTCGTATTTTTCTCTGAACGGATCATCTTCCGGCAAGCCTGCCAATTCATATCCCATCTCGTTGAAAAGCTTATAAAATTCTTCCTTATCTGCACCTTTTGCATCCTTGCTACCATTTATGAACTCATCTGCCCTGGCAGACAATTCATCACGATACTTCTGCTTAGAATCACTCGGTTCCTCTGGCTTTTCTTCATTATCTTCCGAAAAAGACTTAGGACGATCATCTGACGTATGTCCGTCACGAAGCCATTCATCATAAAACTGTGCAGCCGACATCCAACCTACTGCTTCGGTCAGACCAGATGCTGTTGCGGTATTTATTACATTTCCCAAACCCGGCATCCATCCAACCAATGCCTGCGAGACACCTCTTCCGATGAATGCAGCTCCGGCACCTTTAAGAACCCCAAACGCTGCCTCCTTCGTAATATTCCTATCAAACACCTTTGCAAGTGCAATGATCATTCCGATTTGAATCGGAGTTATCACAGCATTATCAGCCAATGGAAGCTGAGCACCTGCTGCACCTGCTGCTCCTGCGGCAACTGATGCACCATGAATGATGCCGTTGCACTTCACTTCTATATCCTTCGGTAACTTCGGCTTCTTTGCCATGAGCGCACCTCCTTATGAATTTGATTTTGCATTCTCTCTGATTCTTGCAAGCTTCTCCAACAAGTTATACAGATTACCGAGATTGACCGCACGATTCGAGTATTCCTCCGGCCATCCAAGATTGATGCTCTTCCCCTGATACTCAATCCTGTTAAAGTCTCTCAATCCATCTACTTTACTATGCTTTACAGGTACAACCCCGTCACACGTAATAAACAAATCGGAATCTGCAAAGGAACGATCATCTATAATTGCCAGTGTTTTCGCTCTAAAAGCATCTCCTTGGAGTTTCACATTTTTGAAATATAAGTCGAACTTCTGATCTCCCCTGACAATCCATTCCACTTTACTGCTATCCTCCACAATAGAATCAGAGGCATCTTTTACAGCTGTTAACATCTTTTCAAAAACAACCCTGCTGAAGCTTTCATCATGCTCGTCTTTTCCAAGTACATCCTGAGAAATATAATCATTCTCTCCTGCTTCTTCAGGCTTTCCAATCATACCGTTAGGATTAGGATTTCTCTCTTCGATTCCCTGGTCACGGCAAAACTGAACAATATCCAGTTCAACATCATCCAGTTCGTCAAGGGACTCTATCTTTGCAATTCCCTCCATCAGACTTTCTTTTAACGCATCAAAGAACTCTTTTGTTAGTTTCTGGAATGAAAAGCTCTTTTGGATTTTCTCATAATCCATGATGGTAAACTCATCATTTTTATTAAGTTTTTCCTGTATCTCCTTCAAGTCCCCACTTGCACTTGCAAGATTTTTCCGAATAAGAAGAATCATATATTCCTTTGATTCATTGTCACGGAAGAGTCTTAATCCATCCAGAGCATTAAGCATCTCATTTACAAGCTCGACATACCTAAACCTATACCCGGACTCTCTTATAATCTGCCTGTATTCATTTCCTCTATCACCTTCCAGTGCATCGTAAACATCTTGTCTTCTCCTCTTAAGCGCACTTTCTGTATTAAGGAAATAATCATCGGACGGATCATTTACAGGTACGGGAATTATCTTGTTAAATGAAATAATATTCTTCTCGATAAACTGCGTTATAACATCCCTATATTCTTTCTGAAGATCGAATTTCTGATCAGCCAAATACTTATTCTGCAATTCCTTATCCTGAAGCAGAAGATCCTCATCCTTTCTTTCAGGCATAGGGAACAACCATGCGGGTGTAACCCTTGTCGAAAGGATGTTATACTGAGTCCTGGCTAAAGGATTGCTTCCCTTAAGATATTCGCTTACATATATACGGCTCAACAGCTTTGAATTTGTTGCTGTATTGTAATCCTCATTAACAAGTATGCGCAGAAGTTTCTCAGCTTCCTCTGTCTGCCCAACCTTCAGGTATGAAACCGCACATAATTCCAAAATGTCATTAGCGTTTCCCGCCATATTCACAGCAGTTTTGATAAGTCTCGCAATCTTATCATTGTCAGGCTTCTCTTCTAAAAGAAGCAGATCCACATATTCAAGTGCAAAAGATGCCGTCAGCTCATCCTCTCTAAGAATGTTGAATGAGTTCAAGCTATCGTATTTCTCAAAATGAAGTTTCGCCTGGTTCCTGTAATATTCACGTGCCGCAGGTTCAATCCCATTCAACTTGTCCTCAGAAATGTATTTTGCAGAATGTCCCATGAAGTACCAGAACGGAAGATAAGCTTCAAACTTATCCTGTACTGCCATAAGACGCTCATATTTTCTTAATTCATCAGTATCCATAAGTATCTCATTGTACTGAGATATCTGCCTTTCCGTCAGTCTGTATCTGTCAGGAAAATTATACTCATCAGCAAGACGCCATGCTGTCGTGAATAGTTCACGCCTCAGAGCATTCAGCTGTTCCATAGCTGTTATTCTGAGTTCGACCTCAGAGTCTTCCTTGTCTGCTATGGCATTGGCTTTTTCACGGCGATAATTCATATAGCCGATACCTACCTGTGTTGCGAGGGAAAGCCCTACGGTGACAGGATCACCAGCTACAATGACGCCGATATTAGGAACCGCAGACCAAATTGCATTTTTCATGCGACGCTGATACTTCTTCTCAATCTGCGCACGTTTAATCTTATCTATTCTGAAGAACGTTATTACATTCAACAGTTTTACGAGGATATTAAGAAGTGCCTCATCTTTAGGCATCTGTTCCAAATTCAGGTTGTTGAGAATAGCCTCATATTCCTGCTCTAAAATGTACTCGTCATTGTAATCCACAATCTGCGATACAGACACCGTACACATATTCAACGCATACGCTGCTCTCAACTGATCCTGCTTTTCGTGAGTATTCTCGCCCATTTTATCATCCTCCTTATTTGAGATCTATTTCTAACATTACCGGTATATGATCCGATACTTTTTCCTTATAAGTCTTAAAATCCCCGGCTCTTTCCACGGCATTCAGCCTGTGTGCTGTCCCCTGTACAACTCCATCTCTTGTATGATCATCATAAGTAAAGTGATCATAATTGCTGGAATAATTATCTCCGTCCTTGTTGACCGTAGATAGATCCGTCTGTACAGTATGCAGCCGATAATGCCCTTTTTCTGCCATTTCATATACTGGTAATATATTTTTTTCAGAGTCTATTACCACAAGTGGCGGTACAAACGGAGACCCAGCACCGCTACTAAGCAGATTAAGATTATAATCACCCAGTATGATCGTATATGGAACCACACAATTTATATCGTTATGATCTTCGCTGATAGAAGTATAAATGCTTCGTGCGAGGATATTAAACTCATTCTTTCGCATTGTGAATGCACCATGTTCAACCACTTTGGAAAGATTGTCTTCACTTGGCTTTTTATAAACAATATGCGTTGTGATCAGACGTATCTCTGCATTTGGCATATTGATAAGTTGAAATCTACCATAGCCCGGATCCCTGATCAGCTTCATTTCTCCTTTGGAACTATCAGTCCGATATTGATGGATTATCCGTGGTCTGACTTCCTTGCCATATTCATTCACGGGGCACTTGAATTTATCCGTCCTCCATAAAAAGACATACCCTTCACCTCTGGAATCATCCCCCAGATATGGGTACCATTTGCTGTCAGTTTTAGGATCCAGCCAACACATATCCCAGTCGTTTCCGAGTCTGCTCTTCAGCGAATATTCATATGCCTTTGCCTGCCCTGACACATCATTTATTGAGGGACCTTGCAGGATTTTTCCCTCACTAAGTACCTCCTGCAATGCGACGATATCAAATTCTCGTATAAGATCAGCCATCATATCCAAATCGCGACTTCCACCTGCGCCAAAGGATAGATTTCTGACATTAAAAGACCCTATCTTATAAGACATATTCCATCCCTCCTAATGCTTTCTGATCATTTCTGCCATAATCTTGTCTACCGGATTAGGATTGAGTGAAACGCCCTCTACTCCTTCCAAAAGAGCTGCGGCTTTATCGAGTTCTTCCATTTTAAGAAAAACATACCCGAACATCGTCCCTGCTGAAACGTGAACCTTTGCCTCATAACCAGCCTTCTGGTAAATACTGACAGCGTGCATAGTCTTTTCTGTATCTTCAGAATTATCAACAGCTATCGCATAACACCTGATCGCCTTAGCCGCAGCCTTTTCCTTTGATTTATCCACATTATCTTTCACGCTCTTTGCTGCAGCAAATATCCCTTTCCCTGCCTTCTTGGCTGTTTTTGATAAATCAGTTCCTGCCTTTGTTATGAAATCTTTTGCTTCCTTTGCATGATCAGGCTTGTCAAATGAACTGAAATCCGGCTTCATGACATCACTGTCTACCCTTGCATGAATAGCTCCACCCGGAAGTTCTCCATCAACCTCTACTGTCGTTCCGGCTGGAATAATCTTATCAACGCAATCATCAATAACATCAAAAATACTTCTTGAAGCCTCTCCGTCCTCATCAAGAGCTTTAGAAGGATACGCTTTCTCAAAATAATACAAAATCTCCATTTCACGGCTGTCAAGATAATCTATCGCCGTCTCTATCATACCCTCTGGAATTCCATAATATGCCTCTGCCACTGCGCCGGTCATTGCAGCAATAGTATCACTGTCTCCGCCTACAGAAATAGCATTACGTATAGCATCTTCAAAATCTCCTGACTCAAAAAACGCTTCGAGCGCAACGGGAACGGATCCCTGACAAGTTACATCAAATTTGTAATCCTTACGTATCTGATCTAGAGTAAATTCAATATTGTAATAGTTCTCCTTCACATATGCCTTTATTTCTTCTTTACTTTTACCATTTCTTGAAAGAAATACTGCTACAGAAATCGCTTCAGCCCCCTTCATTCCTTCAGGATGATCGTGGCTTACTTTAGTGACCAGAGCTGATAATTCTTTTGCCTCTTCTATGGTTTTGGCTGCAAAACCACATGGTCCGACACGCATTCCCGCACCATTGCCGAAGCTGTTATACGGTTTTGGATCATCTGCAAATATCCATTTGATAAATGTTCCACCATATCCGGCATTCTTGTATATTCTTCCCAATTCCTGCATACTGGAAACAGCCTTTGTAGAAAGATCATCAACACCGTCTTCATATTCAAGAAGAGCTTTTGCAACAGCTAACGACATGATACTGTCATCTGTTGGCCTGCATCTTTTGTCGAACATTTCAAACTCTTTCGACTTGTGGTTTGCCCTTTCAAACCTTGACCCTGCAACATCGCCAATTATTGCACCAATCATCTGCCCATACCTCCTTCAAGAACTGTGACGTAATCTCCCTGACTCCTTAACCACATATCAATACCTTTTCCAAACACCTCTGCTTGTATGGTATAGCCCTCATCATCTTCATCAGTTACCTCTGCCGTAGGAAGTCTGTCAAGAATAGAATCAACATCCGGGCCTGTATATCTGAATCTAACCTTTTGCAGTTTTCCTCCATACATGAACTGAACTCTTTTGCGGAACTCTCCCTCTTCAAACCGACTTGAATATGGTATCTTGAACCGCTCATCTAACACACTTAACTTCTTTATCCTGTCGATACGATAAATTGTCGGGAAAGAATCATTTATAACATCAAAATCATTCCTCGCCTCATCCTTATCATCAATGAACGCTGTCAGATAAAAATAGTATTCCGAAAACATAATGGCTACCGGTTTAAGCTTACGATCCACACTCTTTCTATCTTTTACACGCTCATAACGTATTTCAATATAATGGCAGGTTCGGATTGCAACTCCAATTTCCCACATGGTATCTATGAAAGCTGTTTTATG
The DNA here is from genome assembly GCA_017940955.1 of Oribacterium sp. The sequence goes on along the minus strand of JAGAXP010000203.1, from coordinate 4,580 downwards.
CCGTGGTTCTACATAATGAAAAACCTCATTACTGATCAGTTCATCTACCATCTGCTGATTGACCTTTGGTGCGCAGCAACTTATCAAGCGCCCCAGCACATTTTTCATTTCCTTTTTTGTAAAGGCTCTGCTATCCAGTAGAATCTTGCTTATAGCAAGAATTTCGCTATTTGTCAGTCTTAGCTTATAAATCTGCTCAAGGCGATAACCCTTTTTCTCCCTGTCATAAACGACTGAGTTGATAAAGCCATGCTCCAGTGCATCATTTTCAAGGTAACTTCGGATATCATCAATATCACGTTGAATGCTTCTTTCATTCACGCCATAATGCTCAGCCTCCTTGGATTTATATACCACATAACCATTCATCAGCTTTGTGTATAAATCCAGTATTCGTGCTATCTTATCGCCCCTCTGAAAATCCATATAAAACCACCTGTCGTAATATCAGTTGTTCTCGATCACGTACTTAACGAAATATCTCATCTCTGACAACGGATGTTTCGGGAACAAGCCATCATATTTTTCATCTTCAATCCAGTTCATGAGCAATCCTTTATTGCGTTGTGCGTCATAAGGATCTCTGCTCCATTCATCAGCCTCAAGTTTCATCTCACTGCTTCCGAGTTTCATTATGTACATTGATCCACCCCGGCTTCCGGGTATGTGATCGTTTTCTTGGAATGACCCGTTTATAAAATGTATCCGACCATTGATTCGAATATTGAAGTTTAATTCATAATCCAAGCCTTGCGCTTCACCATTTTCATCAGTAATCATCATTTTACGAATTGTATAGGCATATCTGTTCCCTTTGGGTGTCAAGCCACATTTTGCACTGATAAGTCCCTGATTATCACCCATATCATTATGAAACTGTTGAATCAGCCCTTTTGTATCATTTAACGGGAGAGATTCCTCTTCTGTCACCGGCCAACTCAAACATACGCCGCTCATGGCATACGTTCCTTTCCCAAACCCTATAAACTCACGCTTTCCCCATCCCGGAAGTTCCTTGGGAACCGGCTGATTAAGCTTACAGCGGAAATCATCCGGTATATCGAACGGAGTTTTTACCTTACTAAGCTCCTCCGATGTTTTAGCAACAGCGGATTTCACTCCATCTGCCGCTTTTGAAGCATCCTTAACTATGCTTACAGGGTTTAATGAAATCTTGCTGCGTTGCTCACCTTTCCCCGCATCATCGACCTCAACCTTATAACCTCCTGCTCTTCCAACTTTGTCTTCAAAAGCATCTCTCAAGAGATTTTGAGATTCACTCTTGCTATCTTGGGATTTTTCATCGTTATTCTCATTCTCCTTTTCCTCGTCTAAAGTCTTATCCTTGTCCTTTGACTGCTTTTTGTCTGATGCTTTCTCTTTTTCCTTATTTTCTGCCTCTATTTCTGCACGAGTCTTATAATATGAGTCCTCAGCCAGCGCAAATACCAGTTCTCTCGCCTGTGTTAGCGGATCATCCGGAAATAGTCCATCAAGACCTTTACGTTCACACATAAGCATAAGGCAACCCTTTTTATAGTCAGGGTCATATGGATCCTGCCACCATCCCTTTATCCTGGTAGGCGATCCTTCCTCGGTTTCAAATCCTGCACTCATTCCAAGGTTCCATCCCATGGCACTTCTCAATCCTGTGTCCCTCGACTCAAAAAAACTACCAAGAATTTCGATTATTTCATTCCCCCGCTTAATATTCATCCTAAGACAATAGTTTACGTTTAGTTCATCCTGATGGTACGTCTTTATAATGGAGTAAATGTATTCAAATCCCCTTGGGTTGTTACCGGTTTCAACTTCTATCAAGCCTTGGTTGTCTGCAAGAGTATCATGAATGGTCTTTATGAGTGACTGTTTATCACCAAAAGGCATCGCATCAGATACTTCAATATGTGAAATAACAGTATTCCCATATGTCATACCTGCGACATTCTGGAACATTCTCACATCAGATGCACTGCGCTTATGATACAATTCGCCATAAAGTTCTTCTGCATTATCAACTTCCGAATAATCTTTCGGAATCAAAAGAGAGATATTTGAATTATTAAGCCTTATTTGCATCGTTATATACCTCCACGTTGTCGGCATTTGTCATTTTCTGACCTTATTATACGCATCTACAATGACAGAATGTGTCTATCTGATTATTTTTATCGTAGATTTTATGAAATATGGCAGATTAAACAGTCTGCACAAGGATGTAATATATCACTCCGACGTATTATCTTTCTTTTTTCTCCAATTTCTGTATTTTCCAGTGATAACACGCCCATCCGTCGGTCTCTCAGTATCCGATGGAATAGCCCATTCGTGTCCAAATCTTGTAGCCCCTGGTATTCTTCCTTCAGAACAGAGTGTTTGGACTCTTCTTCTGGTCACGCCCCACTTTTCGGCCATTTCTTTAATCGTTACATACCCTTCAATCATCCGTTTTCCGTCTCTCAATTACACTTTCTCAACAAATATCAGTATTTCTGAAAAAGGATACAAAAATACAAGCATAATCATATTCCAAACAGCGAAGTTTATCAATATAATAATACCCCACAGCATTCCGTCTATTCATGACGGACAAACTGCGGGGATCACCTTATTCTCAATCCTCATCGTCTTCAAGAATATACTCACTTTTCCCAAACAATACCTTCATATAATCGCTTCGGGAGAACAGCACTCTTGCAACCTCGATCACATCACCGTGGATTCTGTAAAATGCGATATACTCCTTAAATGTCACATAATACAGTCCCGTAAATTCACCCATGTATGTGAGCGGACTACCTGTCTTAGGATACTTCTTCTTTTGTCTCAAGGCATTACGAAGATCTTCCACATATTTGTCCGCTATATCAAAGTTTTGTGATGCCTCCCAGACTTCATCCCACACACGATCCAGATCATCTTCAGCAATCGGAGAGTATTTCAGTTGGTAAATCATATTTAACCCTCCGCTTTCTGTTCCATTAGCATCTTTTCCTTCTGCTTCCGCCTCTCAATAAAATGTTTATCAAGATCTTCATCAGAGAGCCAGCCTTGTTCTTCTCCAGATTGTATACCCTTGTTTATCTCGGTCAGGAGTCTTACCATCGCCCTCGCCTTTTCAAATTCCTCATCATCCTCTATGCTGTGAACGCTAAACTGACCATGACCATTTTTAGTCAGATAAACAGGAGCGTTTGGTTTTACTTTTTCAAGTACCTGTCCATAATTTCTCAGTTCGGATACTGGTGCTATCATCGGCATATCAATCCCTCCTCGCTTAAACATGATTGGTTTGAACTGTTTTTATTATAGCGTACCCGCATAAATCAGTCAACAAATCATTCGAATAATTCATCGAATAATTTTAAAAACATATATCAATCAAAGGTAGGTCTTACGATGAATAACACAATAAATACGATAGCTTCCATTTTTACCAGCAAGGGAGGAACCATCAAACTGGCAGTCTTTGGTTCGTTGATTGCAGCAGTGATCTACGAAATCATGGACTTTAGCTACGCCTTGAATGTTACGACAAAGGAAGGCACCATTTCGTTCACCCCCGCGTCAGATGTCAGTGGTCAGCAGATGCAGATCGATTCAGTTCATGAAAATGAACCTGAACAGGATCAAATGCCAACTACGGTCACAGATGTTCAAGCCGAAGACAAACCAGAAGAATAAGGCTCACATACACCTGCCGCTTGAGGAGATTCCCTTGAGCGGCTTTTACTACGGCCAAAAGAGCCCTTTGGCTGCGTGGCTTCATTCGGCTCCACCGGTCATGATGAAACTCCTCCTAATATCTTTGCAGCCATCCTTTTTCATTTCTCCATTCGGGAAGTTCTCTGTAATAGTAATTCTTTTTCGAATCCTCGAAGATAAATGATATCGCAATAATGGTGAATAGCCGAGAATGCCCTGTTTTCACGATTCCTGAAAATGATGCGTTAAATTAGTTCTTCATCTGATGATAGCCTGGAAGCACAGCAGCATAAGTACGCCTCCAGAAATCGCGCCACTCCGGGTCGCATTTTAGATTCAAACAAACCTGACCATCTTTTTCATAAGACCATAGAAAGGCCTTCTTGCTAGGCTTCACCCTTATCAGCTGCCAATTCTGGTCGTGAAATGGAGCCTCCTGATATGTATATGGAAATGTAAGACCGTAGCTTAACGCTTCTTCTCTGGTTTTCATCTATAGTCCCCCTCGTTTTTACCATACAAATGGAATAATCCTATATTTCACACGTTCCTTGTACTGCTTGTATCCATCAAGCCCCTCTTCAAGTACCTGCTCTTCATTACGAATTCGCTTTGCAATAATTGGAATATATACAAGCATTATTACAAACGAAATGATAGAACCTAGAATAATTGGCATGGATAAAAATAACACTATCGTTGCCATATACATAGGATGGCGAACGATTCCATATAGGCCTGTGTCTACCACCTTTTGGCCTTCCTGCACCTCAATGGTTCTTGAAAGATATTCATTTTCCCTAAGCACTTCGGCGTATAGCACATAAGCTAAAAGAAAAATCACTGTGCCTATAATCGTCACCCAAGCCGGCAGC
>JAGAXP010000202.1 GCA_017940955.1 Oribacterium sp. | reverse complement strand
GAGTGTCGCGTGATCTCTGAGTTTAGACTGTATAGTAGAAAGGAATTCTGTCTCCCTAAAGGAGACAATATAAAAGATTCTCGGGAAAACCCAGAAACTCTTTTGTGTTAAATTTGGAAGCACGCGACTTTAGTCGTGTGAAGCTTCACAACGGCAGAGTCAGCTGAAGAGATAGATCGCCACAGGGAAGAAATCGCAGAGCTTATACCACAGGTCAGGGCCATGTTTGATTTTGATCAGAAAAACCATGCACATCAGTATGATTTGTGGATGCATTGTATTCATACAGTCATGAATCTGTCAGAAATTATCCTGAGGATATGCGTATTATCTGCAAGGGCAGATTCTAGCGGGAAAGTAGATGATTATGGAAATAGAAGAGATCAAGGCAAAGGTTGCATCAAGTGAATATGATTTTTTAAGAACAAATGAGCATCTTGGAAATAGGGTGATATTACTTGGATTAGGTGGTTCTCATGCATATGGAACCAGTAATGCTAAGTCTGACCTTGACGTCCGGGGATGTGCCCTGAATACTAAGGCTGAAATCCTCACTAACACGAATTTTGAGCAGTTTGTCAATGAGGAGACGGATACGGTAATTTATTCCTTCAACAAGCTGATATCACTCCTTTTGAACGTGAACCCCAATACTGTCGAAATGCTGGGCTTAAAGCCGGAGCATTATCTGTATATCTCACCGATAGGACAGGAACTTCTGGATAACAAAAAACTGTTTTTGTCAAAGAAGGCAGTACATTCCTTTGGAGGATACGCAAACCAGCAGCTGTACAGACTTCAGCAGAAGTCAGCAAGTCATATGAAGCAGGCAGAGCTTGAAAAGCATATTCTAAAGACATTGGAACATATGAGGACGAACTTCAGTTCCAGATATTCATCTGTCCCCGGAGATTCGTTAAAGCTGTATATCGACAAAGCCGTACAGGAAGGATATGACACAGAAATATTCATGGATGTAAAGCTCAGCCACTATCCTCTAAGGGATTATTGCAGTATGTGGAATGAGCTTCACAATACGGTGAAGGCTTATGCAAAAATAGGTGTTCGCAACGAAAAGGCCTTGACTCACAATAAAATCGGAAAGCACAGTATGCACCTTATCAGGCTTTACATGATGTGTCTGGATATCCTGGAGCGAGAGGAGATTGTAACCTATAGAGAGAAGGAGCATGATCTTCTGATGGATATCAGGGATGGCAAATATCTAGGTGAAGACGGCAAGCCTAATGCGGAATTCTTTGAAATGGTTAACGATTATGAAAAGCGTTTGGATTACGCAAGGGCTAATACAAATCTCCCGGATGAACCGGATTATGAGAGAATCAAAGAATTTGTGATGTCGGTAAATGAGAGAGTCGTTAAGGAAATGATTTAAAATATTTGGAGATAGAAAGCTAGGAGGCAGGATTTCTATTGAGAACTTGAATAGATATCTCTTGGGTATGAAAAAGATACTGATAATCGTTGGGTTGAACAGCTTGTTGCACCGGGTTCTTCCCTTGGTGGAGCCCGCCCTAAAGCAAACGTAGAAGATATTGACGGTTCATTATGGATAGCAAAATTTCCGTCCAAGAATGATACTTATGATGTAGGAGCATGGGAGAAAACAGCAAATGACCTTGCTGCAATGTGTGGCCTAAGCATTCCCGAATGCAGACTTATGAGATTAAGTGATTTAGGAAGTACGTTTCTTTCAAAAAGATTTGACCGGTTATATACAGATGGATTTAAAAAACGTATTCATTACGCATCAGCAATGACTATGCTTGGTGCAAGGGATGGTAAAACGGACGGACTTGGATATCTTGATCTTGCAGAAATGGTAGAGCGTTTGACGTTGAACACTGATGAAAATTTACATGAGCTGTTCAGGCATATGCTTTTTGATATTGCTATAGCAAATCATGATGATCATCTAAGAAATCATGGCTTCCTGCTTCAAGGTGATACCTGGGAATTGTCTCCGGCTTTTGATATAAATCCTGCTGCTGATGAACAATTCCTTGAGATGAATATAGACACAGATAGTGGCTACAGATCTTTTGATAAGGCTATAGAGACCAGCGAGTTTTATCACATCAGCAAAGATGAAGCGGTCAACGAAGTTCGTAAATTTTCCGAGATAATATCAGGCTCATGGAAAAAAATTGCCACAAGAAATGGTATCAAAGAAAGTGAGCAAAAATATATGTCTTCAGCATTCAGGCTTGTAGAAGAAGCAAACAAAAAATATAGCGAAAAATCGGTTTAACGGACAGTTAGATTAATAGACGCTATTATTTAATCTATAGAAAGTATTTGATTAATAGAGAGGGACGAAGGTTCCTCTCTTTCTTTGTTCTAAACTACAGGTTCAGTTACAACGCAGCCTCCAAATGTTATCCTTTGAACATCAGGAGGAGATGCCATGGAAAAGATGAAATCGATAACAGAAAAAAGAGACGCGAAGAGGGAAGAGGATGAAAGAGTACTTGCGGAACTTTGGGAGGAATACTCAAAAACTGTAGACGAAGTAGATGTCATTTACAACAGAGACCGAATCAGACGAAAAGCAGGACAGGAAGGCATGACTTTTTTAGAAATGATTGCCTTGAACAGAAGAGTGACGGAAAAGAAACTTGCTTACGAGCGAGAATACAACAAGAGAATACCCTACGAAGAACGCCTTGAAAACGAGCGGCAGAAGATGAGACTTATGATGCAGAGTATGGCCGCAGAAAAAGAAAGACAGGAACAAGGGCTTGAAAGAGAAGTTTCCTGGGAAGAAGAGGAAGCGGAAAGAGAGTGGGAAGAACTCCTAAAAGAGCATCCTGAATATAGAGATGCTGCAGATTACGGATATGAGGAGCTGACAGAAGAAGAGAAAGAAGCAGAAAGTAAGAAGATAACGAATACACTTATAGCGATGAACCCGGAGCTTGAAGAAAAATATAGAATACAGGAACAGGTTCTCTGGGAACTTAAGAATGGATTGCTGTAAAAAAGAGCCTATTGGATCTATACCTGAGAGTCAGATCTTAAAGCTAAAAAACATGGTTGATAGATAAGGAGGATGAAAGAAATGAGCAGAGTGATACCGATGATCGAAGTTGAAAGTTCACATGGTACGAGAGAAATAGCCTTAAATACACATCATCTGATGAATGGCATTATTTTTATAAACGGTTCCATCGACCGTGAAACCGCCAATGATTTCATCTCCCAGCTCCTTTATCTGGAGGAGAATTTCGACGGACCCGTTAATGTCTACATCAACAGTCCCGGCGGAGAAGTAAATGCAGGACTCGCGATATATGACGCCCTTCAGGGAAGCAATCTCACCATCAACATGATCTGCACGGGAATGACAGCAAGCATGGCGGCGATTTTACTTGCGGGTGGTCAAAAGGGAAGAAGATATATCCTGAAACACAGCAAGGTAATGATACATGAACCCCTGTTATCCGATGGTGTCGGTGGATCGGCAACTTCCATAAAGAACATTTCAGAATCAATACTTGCAACAAAGGATATTGTGAATGGAATCCTGGCAGAACACACCGGCAAAACTATCGACGAAATAAATGAGGCTACAAGATTTGATAATTATATGAATGCAGAGGAAGCCATAAGATTTGGCATTTGCGATGCTGTCACACCTACATTGAAAATAGAATAAAGCTGAATTGAATGACATATTATGACCATCTTCTGTAGTTGAAAATCAAGCTAAAAAAAACATGATGTACAGACATCCGGATCAACATCCGGATGTCAGATGAAACCAGAAACACTATGCATTTATCGGAGGTGAAATGATGATTGGAAGAAATGACATGATCCTGGCTCAGGACCGGTATTACAGCCTGAATTGCTATGAAACCAGGGTGAACAACAATGTTCTTGTTGTAGGAACCTCAGGCTCCGGAAAAACCAGGAGCATAGTAACACCGAACATTCTGCAGGCAACCGGTAGCTATGTAATCTCGGATCCCAAGGGAAACCTGTATAGCAAATACAGGAATTATCTGAGAAACCGGGGATATGTTGTAAAAAAACTTGATTTCACAAATCCAAAACGTTCCGCGCATTACAATTTTTTCAACTATATCAGAAGCAACATGGATATAGTTAAACTGGCGCATATGCTCATTTACCAGAGAAAAAATAACAGTCATGCAGATCCTTTCTGGGATGAAGCAGGTCAGCTTTTGCTTCAGTCATTGATAGCCTATCTGAAGGAAGCCTGCAATGAAGAAGATCGGACACTGCATAGTATCAACCGGCTTCTTAACGCCTTTCAGGCATCCGGGGATGCTGAGCTGGCAGAGACACCGCTTGACAGGATGATTATGGGATATGAGAAAGAACACCCTGACAGTTATGCAATAGAAACATATAAAAAATTCAGAATTGCTGCCGACAAAACTCTCAGATCCATACTTATAACCACAAATGCCAGAGTCGGTCTTTGGGACACACCCGAAATCTCAGAAATGACAAGTAGTGATGACATCGAGATCGAAAACATTGGCAGAAGAAAAACAGCGATTTTTGTGGTTGTAAGTGACACCGATCGTTCCATGGACGGACTGGTTAATATCTTCCTCACTCAAACCATGAACGAACTCTGCAGAGTTGCGGACAGGGAGTGTAAAAATAACTGCCTGCCGGTACCTGTCAGATTTATCCTTGATGACTTTGCAACCAACTGCAAAATCGAGGAGTTCCCGAGAATGATCGCCTCCATCCGTTCAAGAGGCATTTCCACGATGCTAATGATCCAGGCCGAGTCACAGCTCACGGAGAACTATGGTTACGATGGCAAAACGATAATCGGTAACTGCGATACCTATGTCTATCTGGGCGGAAATGACATCGAAACCGCAAAGGCTGTTGCCGAACGATGCGATATGCCGGTAAAAAAGATTTTAAACATGCCGGTTGGAACGAACTGGATCTTCAGAAGAGGACAAAGTCCTGTGAATGGGATTAACTTTGATCCGGATACATTTGAAAAGAACATAATACATTCAGAAACAGAAAGATAAAAACGTAAAAGTTCAGTCGGTGGACCAGGGGG
>JAGAXP010000201.1 GCA_017940955.1 Oribacterium sp. | reverse complement strand
TGTGTGGCATGGATATTGAACTCTTTCGTGAGAAATGGAGAGGTGTTTTAGACCGGGTAGATTACCTTTCGAAGCAGGGATTTGAAGATGATGCCAAACTTTTCATGAATGAAGGGATATTTTGTATATCATCAACAATCAGGTAAACCAATATCTTGTTAAGCTGCCCTCCGGCGGAGGAATACGCGTCAGAGAAAATAGGCTTTATCCTTCTTTGAAAGAAGCAGAGAAAAATCTGCCTTACAAATTTACGCTGGAAGTAAAAGAGAAGCCGGTGCTTCGGGATGATAATGCAGTCCATTCTCCGCGTTACTATGGATGGGTGTGTGAGGAGAGTAAATGAAATGATGGAGATAGCAAGAGAAGTTGGCGTGAAATATGAGCAGGCTTTTGTATTGGATGACGGAGAAAAAATAGAGATTACCGATCCGGGACTAATATACTTTACTAAAGTTGAGTACCGTATGGTTCAGTTACCTGAAGGCAATACAACCAGCATCCTTTTACTTAACATTCCGGGAAAGGAACTATCTTATCAAGTGTTTAATAGGAAACGGCGAATGCCTGCAATAACGGGATTGCAAACAAAAAGAATCGGAGAATATGAATGGATCGATAATATTTCATTGCCTGCAGTAAAAATGAAAAATGGAAAAACCGGTTTTAAATCAGAAGTTTTAGTAGACGATGAATATGAACAAGAGGTTATTCGTTCTTATGCTATGAACATTACAGATGAACAGATGGAAGAACTACTTCCATACTGTGATGCTTCTGAATTTGAACCTTATCGTAACAAAAAATTGTCTATGGATGATGAAGGGGTGGATGTTTACTTGGACTGGGCAATTCTTAACTTTAAAGCCATTACTGACTCATATATTCCTTTATTGGAACTACCGATAGAATGTTTTCATAATAAAAAGCATATGTGGCCACACGAAAAATTGTATATGTATCTAAAAAAAATGATTGTGGAGGATAGTAAGTGCTTAATAGGGAAGTGGCCAAAAGGTGATTGGGTGTCGCGTCTCTTGTGATGATTAAAGATCTAAAAGAATGCGGCATAATAAAAAAGTCCGTTAAGGATGAAGAGCTTAAGGATATCATTGAGATGGAGATGCTCTCTCATGTGACTTGGGCGGTCAACTCCGGGCGCAAGAATACATATACTACCATGGAGGAGGATTCTTTTATTGCCCTAAGTCTGAGATTGTTTAGACCCTATCTAAGTAAAGAAGTGATAAGGCAGCTTGAAGTTTTAAATAATTACAAATAAGTAAAAATAAATATAAATGCAATATACCCATATTGGCAAAAAATCAAAATACTGCCAATATGGGTATATTTTATAAATTCAAGAATATACGTTCTTTCATCATGTACATTTTTTTCCCACTCAATTTGCTACGATATCTATAAGTAAAGAATAACAAAGAACCCCTCTCGAAAGAGCTTTGATTCTTCTTTACTTCTCCACAACCGCATTCGTGACCAATACAATGGCGGATGCATATTTTAGAAGTATAGAGTCATGGTTACGGAAAGCGTAACCGGTAAACAGTAAAAGAACAGAGGAGGACCAAATGGTTAGGAAGCCAAACAAAAGAACACTGATGATCAGGACCATTGATATCCGGATCAAATATGCTGCCGGATATAGTGAGAAGGAGGTCTCTGAAATATGTGGCATGGATCGGAAAAGCTTTCGTGAGAAATGGAGAGGTGTTTTAGACCGGGTAGATTACCTTTCGAAGCAGGGATTTGAAGATGATGCCAGAGTTTTCATGAATAATGGGATATTTTGCATAAAAGGTTTTGATGAAGTGGGCAGGATAGCATGAATGATTTTTTTCACAAAAACAAATGGATTCATAGTATTAGGTCCTCAAAAAGGCTATTTAAGTAAATGCTTGTAAAAGCAGAAATATTCATTTTTAAAGCCTTTGAAGTGAGATATAATACAAAAGAACCTATGTACTAATCCAGAGTCATATAAGTTACTTACTCAATAAGACCAACGAAAGCGAGACACTTTAATGAATAAACAACAACTTGCGTCAAAAATATGGGAATCTGCAAACAGGATGAGATCCAAGATTGAAGCCAATGAATATAAAGACTATATTCTTGGCTTTATTTTCTATAAATATCTGTCTGATAAAGAGGAGCAGTGGCTCTACGAGAGAGACTATGATGCTGACAGTATCAGAAATTACGTAAACGAAGAGGCTGATGATGAGTATTCAAGTAAGAGCAGCGCACAGCAGAGTCTGGGATATTTCATCTCATACAAGGACCTTTTCTCTACATGGATAAATATGAAATCTGATTTCTCGGTTGATAATGTCCGTACCGGATTATCTTCATTCAACCGTCTTATTTCTCCATCACACAAAAAAGTATTTGAAGGCATCTTCGCCACTTTGGAGACTGGTCTTTCAAAATTGGGCGAGAACACCAAGTCACAAACAAAAGCAGTAAGTGACCTTATCCAACTCATCAATGAAATTCCAATGAACGGAAAACAGGATTACGATGTTCTTGGCTTCATTTATGAATATCTGATTTCTAACTTTGCCGCAAATGCTGGAAAAAAGGCAGGAGAGTTCTATACTCCTCATGAAGTATCTCTTCTCATGTCTGAAATAGTTGCTGATCATCTGAAGGGCAGAAATGAGATCAAAATCTATGATCCGACGTCAGGATCCGGAAGCTTACTGATCAACATAGGTAAAACAGCAGCTAAGTATATAGATAATTCAAACAGCATCCGCTACTATGCACAGGAGCTGAAGGCCAATACATATAACCTTACACGTATGAACCTCGTTATGAGAGGCATCCTTCCCGATAACATTGTCACCAGAAATGGAGATACATTGGAAGAGGACTGGCCTTACTTTGATGATAACGACCCAGCAGGAACATATGACCCTCTTTACGTTGATGCGGTGGTTTCCAACCCACCATATTCTCAACACTGGGACCCGGTAGACAAGGATAATGATGCAAGATATGCACGATATGGTGTAGCCCCTAAGTCAAAAGCAGACTATGCTTTTTTGCTCCATGACTTATACCACTTAAAGCCGGATGGAATCATGACTATCGTTCTACCGCACGGTGTCCTTTTCCGTGGTGGTGAAGAAGGACAAATCCGAAAGAATCTTATAGAGCAGAACAACATTGATGCCGTAATCGGACTCCCGGCGAACATTTTCTTTGGAACTGGCATCCCTACAATCATCATGGTTCTCAGACAGAAGCGTGAGAACACTGATGTACTCATTATCGATGCATCAAAGAATTTTATCAAAGAAGGTAAGAACAATAAGCTTCGCGCCTCCGATATCCGAAGAATCGTAGATACTGTACGTGAGAGAAAGACAACAGATAAGTACTCAAAAGTAGTAAGCCGTGAAGAAATCCGTGCCAATGACTATAACCTGAATATTCCACGTTATGTAGATTCTTCCGAATCCGCCGAAAGCTATGATATTTACGCTTCAATGTTCGGAGGAATCCCGGCAAATGAACTGGAGGATTACAAAAATTATTGGAAGGTATTCCCGACATTAAAGACGGACCTTTTCGAAGGAGTAAACGGATACTATACCCTCCGGCCTCAGGATGTTAAAAAGACTATACGTGCCAATGCCGATGTCAGTGCATACCTTAACAGTTATAAATCAGCGTTTTCAGATCTTGGAAAATATATGGACAATGTTCTCATTGCTGGAGCAGAATCTCTGAACATTCCTAAGACAGAAGAGGATACTGCCGCAAATATCTTCGAAAGATTTGAAAATATGTCTTTGGTCGACCCATATGAAGCCTACGAGATATATGAGAAACAGTTTGAAATGATTTCCGGTGATCTGGAACTGATTCAGACCGAAGGTATTCAGACTGTTAAGCAGGTCGATCCAAACATGATCATAAAAAAGAAGAAAGATAAAGACGAAGAGGTTCAGGATGGATGGAAGGGACATATAGTTCCTTTTGAACTTGCACAGGATTTATATCTTTCCAAAGAAAAGGCGGAATATAAGGAAATGCAGGATAAGCTTGCTGAAATACCGTCTGCATATGAAGAGCTTCTGGAGTTATTAAGTGAAGACGAGAAGGAAAGTATTTCAGAAGCGCTTGAAGAAAACAACGAAGCATTTGTATTCAAAAATATCAAAGGTATGGTTAAGCAGTTGAAGGCTGACAAAGATGCATCTCATCTTGTAGAAGTTCTTCTCAAAGCTGATGAGTTAAACAGCACGGAGAAGGCACTGAAGACTGACATTAAAAAGAAGGAACTTGAGCTTCATCTAAAGACTAAGACAGTGATTGAAAATCTTTCTGATGAACAGATACATGAGGTGCTTCATGAAAAATGGATAACCCCTGTGACATCCAGAATTCTTAAGCTCTCCGAAGATATGCTTGATGGCTTTACCAAGCATATAGAAAACCTTTCTTCCAAGTATGCTATCACTATGGCTGATCTTGAAAAAGATATTCAGGAAACTGAAAAATTTCTTTCAAATATGCTCTCAGATATAACAGGATCCGAGGTAGATATGGCAGGAATCCGTGAATTACAGTTCTTATTGGGAGGTTTTGCTAATGAATAAACGAAAAGTACCAAAGCTGCGATTCAAAGGCTTCACCGATGATTGGGAACAGCGTAAGTTTGGAGATGTTGGCTCGGTTGCAATGTGTAAGAGAATTTTCAAAGAACAGACTTCCGAAGAAGGAGATATCCCTTTTTATAAGATAGGAACATTTGGAGGTACTCCTGATGCATATATATCGAG
>JAGAXP010000016.1 GCA_017940955.1 Oribacterium sp. | reverse complement strand
TTTGACCTAATGTCCCATAATGCAATTTTAGGTCATATCAGAAAAAGGACTCGATTGACTCATTAACGTAAAAACTATGTTTAAGTCAATGATTCACAACTACATGTTTGACCCATTTAGGATTATTTTAAATTGCGGTCAAACAGGAATTCAAAAAAAGTTGACTCAGATAACGGAAACCAGTACTTAAGTCATTCACACACAGATCATCACATGACTCAGATGATGCCATATAGAAATTAAGTCAATCAAAAGGCAATAATCGTTCCTGCTATGTAACTCGTGCTCCGGCTGAACTGTTACCATTGAAGGCGCTTTTATACATCAATTGAACAATGTGCTATGGACCGGTTACTAATTATTCGATATACTGGATAGTTAACATTTTCCGGACGGTATCACATACAGATATCACACACAGATAAGGAGAAACAAATGGTAAATCGAGTTTATGTTGAGAAAAAAGACGGTCTTCGTCACGAGGCCCAGGGACTTCGCCATGACATCCGCCACATACTACTCATTAAGAATCTCACAGACGTACGTCTTCTGAATCGTTACGATGTTGAGGGACTGGATAAAGAAACATTTGAAAAGGCTACAAGTCTGGTTCTCAGTGAGCCTCAGCTTGATAATGTTTACGCAGAGCTTCCCGACCATAAGGATGCCTATGTTTTTGCTGTAGAGTTCCTTCCGGGACAGTTCGACCAGAGAGCCGACTCAGCTGCCCAGTGCATACAGATCCTTACAACCGGAGACCGTCCAAAGGTTCGTTCCGCCAAGGTTTACCTTCTCTACGGAAACCTCACAGATCAGGAGATCGCCGACATCAAGAAGTATGTCATCAACCCTGTGGAGGCAAGAGAGGCTTCCCTCGAAACCTTCGACACTCTCGATGTCAAGTATGATATCCCTGAGTCTGTTGATACCTTGAACGGCTTTATCGCAGCTTCCGAGGATAAGCTCAAGGATATCCTGAAGGATATGGGACTGGCAATGGACCTGGATGACCTTAAGTTCTGCCAGAATTATTTCAAAACAGAGGATCGTGATCCTTCCATCACTGAGATCCGCATGATCGATACCTACTGGTCAGATCATTGCCGTCATACAACCTTCCTTACAACCATAGATGATGTTTCCTTTGAAGATGAGCAGCTCAAGGCTTCCTGGGAGCGTTACATTAATTCCCGCAAGGAGCTTAACCGCACAAAGCCCATCAACCTTATGGACATCGGAACTCTTGCTGCCAAGGTTCTCAAGAAGGAAGGGAAGCTTCCTAAGCTTGATGAGTCTGAGGAGATCAATGCCTGCACCGTTAAGATCAAGGTTAATGTTGACGGCGAGGCTCAGGACTGGCTCCTTCTTTTCAAGAACGAGACCCACAATCATCCTACCGAGATCGAGCCCTTCGGTGGTGCCGCAACCTGTATCGGCGGTGCTATCCGTGATCCTCTTTCAGGAAGATCCTATGTATATCAGGCAATGCGCGTGACCGGTGCTGCCGATCCAACAGTTTCTGTTAAGGATACCATGACAGGAAAACTTCCTCAGAGAAAGCTTGTTACCACAGCTGCCGACGGTTACTCAAGCTACGGTAACCAGATCGGTCTTGCAACAGGCCTGGTTGACGAGCTCTATCATCCGGGCTATGCCGCAAAGCGCATGGAGATTGGTGCAGTCGTTGCAGCCGCTCCGGCAGAGAATGTCCGCCGCGAAGTGCCTGCTGCCGGGGACGTAGTCATTCTCCTAGGCGGTCGTACAGGCCGCGACGGTATCGGCGGTGCAACCGGTTCTTCCAAGTCACATAATGTTGAGTCCCTTGAGAAGGATGGCGCAGAGGTTCAGAAGGGTAATGCTCCCGAAGAGCGAAAGCTTCAGCGTCTTTTCCGTAATGCAGAGGCTTCAAGACTTATCAAGCGCTGCAACGATTTCGGTGCCGGCGGAGTTTCCGTTGCCATCGGCGAGCTGGCTGACGGCCTGGACATTGACCTCAACAAGGTTCCCAAGAAATATGAAGGTCTCGACGGAACAGAGCTTGCCATCTCAGAGTCACAGGAAAGAATGGCTGTAGTTGTTGAACAAAAGGATATGAACCGTTTCATGGAGCTTGCTCACGAGGAAAATCTTGAAGCTACCCATGTGGCTACAGTTACAGATACAAACAGACTTATCGCACACTGGAACGGCAAAGACATTATCAATCTGTCCCGTGACTTCCTTAACTCAAACGGTGCAGAGAAGCACATTACAGTCAAGGCTGCTGCCGGCAAAAGCATTTACCGCGAAGTCAAGGGCAGCTTCAGCGAGAACATGACAGCTCTTTCAGAGGATCTCAATGTCTGCTCAAAGAGAGGTCTCAGCGAGCGTTTCGACTCCACCATCGGCGCCGGAACAGTACTGATGCCCTTCGGCGGAAAGCATCAGCGTACACCTATACAGGCAATGGCCGCAAAGATATCCGTTGAGAAGGGTCACACAGATGACACTTCGGTTATGGCTTACGGCTACAATCCTTTCATCACTGAGAAGAACTGCTATAAGGGTGCATATCTTGCAGTAGTTGAGTCTGCGGCAAAGCTTATCGCAGCAGGTGCCGGCTTCGAGGACACTTACCTTACTTTCCAGGAGTACTTCGGAAAGCCGGGTCATGACAGCGCACGCTGGGGACAGCCGCTGGAGGCTCTGCTCGGTGCATTTGACGCACAGCTTGATCTCGGCATCGCTGCCATCGGCGGTAAGGATTCCATGTCCGGAACCTTTGAGAAGCTGGATGTTCCTCCAACACTTGTTTCCTTCGCCATCACAACAGAGGATGCGAAGTACATCACAAGTCCTGAATTCAAGGGTGCGAACCACAAGGTACTATGGCTGAAGCCTGAGTACAGAAATGAGCTTCCCACAAAGGAAAGTCTCCTTACACTTTTCGACTATGTTCATAAGCTCGTGACAGACGGAAAGCTTGCTTCCATTTACACACCGACTTACGGAGGCGCAGCTGAAGCAGTTCTCAAGCAGTGCATGGGTAATGCTTTCGGCTTTACATTTGCACCGAGCCTTTCTGTTCAGGATATCTTCGGATATCTGTACGGAAGCTTCATCCTTGAGCTTAATGAGAAGTCTACTCTTGATGAGATTTATGCAGCATCTGAGCTTAAGGATAAGGGCATCATAGTTGCTGACCTCGGTGAGACAACAGAAGATTCGGAGATCCGTTACAATGACGAGGTTCTGAAGCTTTCAGACCTTTGTGAGGCTTACGAGGATAAGCTTGAGAAGGTATTTAAGTGCAACATGAATCTTGATAAGGACGCAGAGCCGGAAGAGGCTAATGTTACAATAGCTGATTACACAGAAGAGAACTGGGTTGCACCTGCTGTATCGGTTGCAAAGCCGAAGGTTCTTATCCCTGTGTTCCCTGGCAACAACTGTGAATACGATTCCGCAAAGGCTATGGCTGATGCAGGTCTTGAGCCTGAGATAGTTGTAGTCAGAAACATGACAAAGCAGGATATCGCAGAGTCTGTCAATGAAGTTGCAAAGCGTATCGAAGAGTCACAGCTTATCTTTATCCCTGGCGGTTTCTCAGGCGGAGATGAGCCGGATGGTTCCGCCAAGTTCATTACCTCTTTCTTCAGAAATGAAGCAGTAAAAACAGCAACCATGGATATGCTCACAAAGCGAGACGGTCTCATGCTTGGTATCTGCAATGGTTTCCAGGCACTTATAAAGCTTGGTCTTGTGCCCTTTGGTGAGATAAGAGATACAGATGAGCATTGTCCGACTCTTACCTTCAATACAATAAGCCGTCACCAGTCAAAGATCGTTAATGTAAGAGTCGCTTCCAATATGTCTCCATGGCTTTCTGATTCTGAACCGGGCGATATCTACAGTGTGCCGGTTTCACACGGTGAAGGACGTTTCATCTGCGAGCCGGAGCTTTTCAAAAAGCTTGTTGAAAACGGTCAGATCGCAACTCAGTACGTGGATCTCAGTGGCCACCCGACTATGGACATCCAGTACAACCCCAACGGCTCTTACTATGCGGTTGAGGGTATCACCTCACCTGACGGAAGAGTGCTGGGTAAGATGGGACATGCCGAGAGATGGGGGCACAGCCTCTACAAGAATGTACCCGGAAACTACGATATGGGACTTTTCAAGGCTGCTAAGGAATATTTCGAATAACAAACAGACGCCGGAACAGGAGGGCAGCCCTCCGGCTCCGGCTGCCTTATTATATCCCTTTCAATAAACAAATTATTATTTCTAAATATTTGGAATACTACTTCCAATATTTCTAAAGCTGTGTATAATAGGCTCTCGTAGTTGCAATATTTCAAATTCTTGATATAATTGTATGTAGTAATGAAAACTACATCACGTAGAGCCAATATCTCAGTCGGATATATTATTCGTCTGCAGATCATATATAAAAGTGAAAATCAGTTTTTATGGAGGAGGTATTTATGTTTACGAAGGGAAATTCTTTACTGCTTAAGATCAAGGATCCGGGCAGTTTCTTTACACATTATGTTGCAATGATTCTTTCCATAATTGCTGCAATTCCGCTTTTTTACAGGGTGGCACAGCATCCGAGTCCGGAGCGCATACTTGCTTTCGGTATTTTTGCATTGAGCATTGTTCTTCTTTATGCCGCAAGCTCCACCTATCATCTTATAGATATATCACCGAAGGTTAATGACACCTTGAAGAAGATCGACCATATGATGATCTATATGCTCATCGCCGGAAGCTACACCCCCATTTGCGCCATAGCTCTCGGGGACAGGACGGGCTGGCTGCTGCTTCTGGTTGTATGGATTTTGTCAGCAATAGGTATGGCCGTAAACATTATCTATATCCATACTCCTAAGTGGCTCAATGCTCTCATTTATATTGCTCTCGGCTGGTTATGTGTCACTGCCATCATGAAGATAAGGGCTTCTCTTACGGATGCTGAGTTTTCTCTGCTTTTCTGGGGAGGTGTGATCTACACCATCGGCGGCATCATATATGCACTTAAGCTTCCTGTATTTGAGCGATTCCCTAAGTATTTCAGAAATCATGAGATATTCCACTGCTTCGTCATCGCCGGCTCCATGTGCCACTATGGTGTGATGATCCTGCTGGCAGGCTGAATCCATAAAGTTCCGCTCCATGCACTCTACGGTGCATGGAGTTTTTTTGTTCTTCATAACAGTTCAGTCGGTGGACCACCAACCCCGTCCCCCTGGCCCACCGACTGAACTGTTACTGTTCTTCTGAGGTTTCCACGAAATAGTTCAGCGGCTGAAATTTTACGTGGAAGGGGTTTTTTGACAAACTTTTTGAAATCTCTATGAAAACCGCATTAACCTATGTTATATTTAAGGGACATATGGACGTATTGATGTCTATTTATTTCCAGATAAACGGGGGACTAAAATGAAACAGAACAATATGATCGCTCTTGGAGTTATCGCTGTTGGTATCGTTGCGGCAGCGGTTACAGGTATGCAGTCAAAGGATCTCGGAACCTCAAGCAGTGCTCCGAAAAGCAAGATTCCTTCAGATGCTGTCACTGTAGAAGGTGTAGCTCAGGGCATGGACGGGGACGTAAAGGTTGAGCTTATCCTTACTAAGGATAAGATTTATTCCATCAATGTTACAGAACAGAACGAGACACCAAATATCGGTACACTTGCAGTTGACCAGCTTCCTGCAAGCATCTTTGAGGCAAACAGCATTGACGTTGATGCAGTGACCGGTGCTACAGTCACATCAACAGCTATTAAAAACGCTACAGTTGAGGCTATCAAGGCTGCGGGCTTCGATCCGACAGCATTCGGCTATGTAGAGAAGGAGACTGTAGAAGTAAATCTTTCCGATATCCCTTCTGATGCCGTTACAGCTTCCGGTGAAGCACAGGGACTTGGCGGTCCTGTAATTGTTGAGATCACAGCTACTGCCGACAAGATCTATAACGTTGTTGCCACAGGCGAAAATGAGACTCCGAACATCGGAACCATGGCTCTCGAGCAACTTCCGGGAGAGATCATTACAAAGAATACGATTGATGTTGACGCTGTTTCAGGCGCTACCATTACCTCTGAGGCCATCAAGGAAGCCGCAAAGAAGGCTCTTGAGAGTGCAGGTTTTGATGTATCTAAGTTTGGTGCCGGTGCTGATGCAAAGGATACTCCTGCCGAGACCAAGGAGACTGAAGCTGAAACCACAAGTGCCGCAGCCGAGAAAAAAGACATTCCTGCCGATGCAGTAACTGTTACAGGCGAGGCTCAGGGTCTTGGCGGTCCTGTAACTGTTGAAATCACGGCTACTGCAGACAAGATTTACGATCTTGTTTCAAAGGGAGAAAACGAGACACCAAATATCGGTACCAAGGCTCTTGAAGAGCTTCCGGGAAAGATCATTTCTGCAAACAGCCTTGATGTTGATGCCATTTCAGGCGCTACCATTACATCTGATGCCATCAAGGAAGCTGCAAAGAAGGCCCTTGAGAGTGCAGGCTTTGATAAAGAAGCTGTAGAGGAAAGCGACGCTGAGGAAAGTGGATCTGAGGAAAGTGGATCTGAGGAGAGTAAGGCTGAGGAGAGCGAAGCCGAAACCGGGAAGGCTGATGATTCCAAAGAAGCTGCTGCCGATGAAGTTACAGCTACCGGCGAGGCTCAGGGTCTTGGCGGTCCTGTAACAGTTGAGGTCACAGCTATTGCAGACAAGATCATCAAGCTTGTTGCAACAGGCGACAAGGAGACAGTCGGTATAGGTACCAAGGCTCTTGAAGAGCTTCCGGAAAAGATCCTCTCTGCAAACAGTCTCAATGTTGATGCCATTTCAGGCGCTACCATTACATCTGATGCTATCAAGGAAGCTGCAAAGAAGGCCCTTGAAAGAGCAGGCTTAGATCCATCCGTATTTGTAAAATAATATTTGGCCGTCCGACATGAATGTCGGACGGTTTTTTTGTATATACCTGTTTTCAGCCTACCATTGTCTCATACTTGGATCATTCTCAAATCGCGGATTACTTCCGTGATTTTTTATTTTTTGAAAATATTTTCTTCACAGTTCTCACTATATATCATAGAATTATGTGAGAAATACAGCACAATTCGTAATGTAAGAATTTTTCATTTTAGTGTGACCCGGCAACTTCATTTTCTGTGTATATAGATGAAGGACATAAAATAACAGCTTTAAACACATCTCAATTAATAATTGTCCTAAAAAGAGGAGAAACCCAATGACCGATCAGGAAATACTGGATCTATTTTTTTCAAGATCAGAATCTGCAATAACCGAAACCGCAGCAAAGTATGGCAGCTACTGTACCTACATAGCCATGAACATTCTTTACAACAGAGAAGACAGTGAGGAATGTGTAAATGACACCTGGCTGAATACATGGAATGCCATACCACCCAGGCGGCCTTCTGTTCTCAGAACTTTCCTGGGAAAGATAACGAGGAATCTGGCATTGAACATTTACGAAAAACAAACTGCCGCAAAACGCGGAAATGGTGAAACCACAGCTGTTCTGGAGGAACTTTCAGAGTGTCTTGCCGACACGAAATCCTCACGACCCGAGGATATACCCGAGAAGATAACATTAACCGACTGTATCAACCGGTTTCTGGAAAACCAAAAGCCTGATCAAAGAAAAATCTTCGTCAGAAGATACTGGTATATGTCTCCCGTAAGTGAGATAGCAGAGGAATACGGTTTCACCGAGAGCAAGGTAAAGATGGCTCTCAGCCGCATGAGAGCCGCACTTCTTACAGAACTTGAAAGTGAGGGGATATCGCTATGAAAAAGGAAACAGAACTTTTAAAAGCCATCGGTGATATCGATGAGAAATATATACTTGAAGCCATGCCGAAGGCTTCGGACAAAATACAGTCAGATGCCAATGTCTCTGCCGCATCAGGATCTGAACTGTCTTCAGTCACCTCCTCCGGCAGGGAAAGGGATCAGGAGTCCCCGAATGAAAGCCATGCCGGAGTCTCTTCATCAAAAGACATGTCAGGTGAGAAACGCTCCGCTGCAGAAAATGGAAACGACAAAGTGATACATATAACAAATAAACGGTATTATAAACCCATCGGTACCATTGCAGCCGCCCTCATCATCGTTCTGGGATTCAGTGCCTATATGACAGTCTTCGACGGAAACAAGGAAACATTGGCACCCCAGGCTGTTATGCAGGATACAGCTTCTGCAGAAGCAATGTCCGGCAATAACATTTCAGAAGATGCCCTTTCTGATGAAGAAGCAGAGGAATCCATGATACTGAAAAGTGCCGATGTAACTCAGAAAACCAACATTGCCAATGACATTTCCCCTGAAAAGCCGGAAGTCGGTGACGCACCGGAAGCTGTATCAGACAAAACCTTCACGGAAAATGCCGGATCAGAAGAAAATGCTGCAAGGAATTCGGTAAGATCCGGGGTAGCCGGAGAAGCTTCCAATGAAAACACGGCAAGGGATGCATTAAAAACCGAAGGAGTGGGTGAAGCTTCCGGGGAAAAGAAATCTGTTATGACTATGATTGCAAATCCCTGGCATGACAGCAGCACCCTGTCTGAGGCAGAAAAAGATGCCGGATTTGATATCACAATACCGGAAAGCTTTTTGGACAGTAAGCCTGAAAGCTTCAGATCCATGACAGACGATATGCTGGAAATAATTTACCGCGATACAGCATCCCTCGAAGTCTTCCGTGTACGTAAATCCAATGCTTCAGGCGAAGATATCAGCGGCGATTACAACAGCTATGATAACGAGAGAACTGTCAGCATAGACGGAACAGAGGTGACTCTCAAGGGCACAGGTGACAATGTTTATGTCGCCACCTGGACAAAGAACGGTTACAGCTTCGCCATAGACATTGACAGTGAACAAACTATTGAAGCTTCAGAAATCCCGGAACTTATAAATCAGATTTCATAAAAGCTTTTAAAAACCGTTTTCCTATGAAAAGGACAGGACCCTGCCATTACGGAACAGTTTTTGGTTTATGCCTAAAGCTTTCATGATAAGACAAAACAGTCCAACAACACTTTTTTGCAAATTTTAAAAATTTCATCCATTTCATTTGCAGAAATGAGATATAATATTTATTACGAACAGAGATTGTCAGGCTTAAGGGCTTTAGCCCCTCTGAAAAACTCAAAGAGAACCGGGCAGTCTAACAGGAAGGAGAGGAAGTCATGAAAAAAAGCTCTATCAAATTAACCCGTAAAAAGATAACAGCCGTTGCTGCTGCATTTGTCTTATCAGCCATGACACTGGTGGCCTGCGGACACAGTTCTTCCGCAAGCAGCGACAGTATAAAAAGTTCCGGCTCTAACTATATGGCAGAAGCCGGCATGCCAATGGAAGATGCTGATGCAGGATCAAGTATGTTTGCAGCACGGTCAGCCGCAAAAAACAGCGCAGATATGTCTATGGCGCCGGAAATGGAAGCAGCAGAAATGACTGCCGAAACCGCTGCTGCAGGAGACTCTTCCAATTCGGATGTAGCTACAGAGCAGATCCCTGATGATCGTAAACTCATAAGAACTGTAAACCTCTCTTTTGAGACTACAGACTTTGACACTTTTGTAAGAGACATCCAGAACAGGACCACTGAGCTTGGAGGTTACATAGAATCCAGTGACATTAACGGAAACGAAAAAACAAGTTCAAGCCGTTATGCATACTTTACACTGCGTATTCCCAAACCTCAGGTAGATGCCTTTCTTGATTTTGCCGAAGGAAGCGCCAACCTCACAAGAAAATACGAAAATACTCAGGATATAACATTAAAATATCATGACACCGAATCCAGAAAGAAAGCCCTGAAGGAAGAGTACGACCGACTTCTGGAGCTCATGGCCAAAGCCGAATCAGTGGATGCCATCATTACCATCGAGGCACGCTTATCAGATATCAGATACGAGCTTGACAACTATGAGTCTGACCTTCGCTCCTATGACAATCAGGTGGATTATTCAACCGTAACCGTAGATGTTACCGAAAAATCTGTTTACACACCTACACCGAAGACCACCTTCTGGGGACGTGTATCAGCAAATCTTGAATCAAATATAGAAGAGCTTGCCGAAGCAGTTACAGATTTCCTTGTATGGTTCATTTCAAGCCTTCCTATATTCCTGTTCCTTGCCTTTGTAGCCGGAATCGTTTTGTTTATCGTGATCAGCATCGTGAAGCTCCACAGCAAAAAAGCCGCTAAAAAAGCTGCTAAAATGGCCGGAGTTCAAACTGTTGCAGCTCCAACCGCTGACACAAACACCAAACCTGCAGCTGCTGCAACCACCGATACCAAAGTTGACGCGACAGCCCCAAAAGAACCGGAAACCAAAAAAACTACTGATGAAGCAAAAAAATAAATAACATTCTCGAAAATCATCAGCTAAATTTTTATTCAACTGAAGAATACGCAGAAAATCCAGATAACCCAAAATAAGTAAATATATAAAAAACGGAAGAAAATGGAAGGGATGGGTGCCAAGGCTTGCGAGTTGAGAGCACAGCGCCTGAGATTTGTCCGTATCGGGCGAACGTCAGTACGAACGAGACGGACAAATCTCAGGTGATGTGCTATCAATCGAGTGAGCCGGCGCACATTCCTTCCATTTTCTGTACCATTTCATAAAGTCCCCCAACAGTTGCCGTAATTTTTATTTTATGCTATAGTACCAACAAACTTGGGACCACGCAGAGGAACAGCGTCTCAGGTTAGCGCCAGGACCGTAATTGGTCGACGAGGATGACAGTTATCGAAAGACTCGGCGGATGCTGTCACGGATTTGTGAATCGAAAGAGAAAAAAGAAAAAGCGGAATCAAAACCGTAACAGAGATTTTCTCACTCACTGATGAACTGATGAAAGAGTTGTATAACAGACTTGTGCCATTGCCGCAGTAATCATTTTTACTTCAGAAAAGGCAGGTTAAGTCTTGTTTCGTGATGATGTCATGGCAAAAACATTGGCCTGAACATCACCACCGGTTTTTGTATGAATGAAACTCTTCATCCCGTATGTTTTATCAGAGAGGAGATTTTTTTATGTGTGGAATAGTTGGTTTTGTAGGAAATAAGCAGGCAGCGCCTATACTTTTGGACGGACTCAGCAAGCTTGAGTACAGAGGTTATGATTCAGCGGGAATCGCCGTAAGAAACGAAAAAACAGAAATAAAGGTAGTAAAGGCCAAGGGCCGTCTCAAAAACCTTTCGGAAAAGACAGATGAAGGAAAAGCTCTGAAGGGTGAGTGCGGAATCGGTCATACAAGATGGGCAACCCACGGTGAGCCGAGTGAGACCAATGCTCACCCCCACGTCAGCTTCCATAAGCAGGTAGTTGCCGTTCACAACGGTATCATCGAAAACTTCCAGGAGATAAAGGATAAACTTCTGAAAAAAGGGTATGTATTCTACTCTGAGACAGATACAGAGGTAGCCGTAAACCTGGTTGATTACTATTATCAGAAATACGGTCAGGGCCCCATCGATGCAATATCCCGTGCCATGGTCCGTATCCGCGGATCCTATGCACTTGAGTTTATGTTTACAGACTATCCCGGGGAGGTCTATGTTGCCCGTAAGGATGCCCCTATGATCATCGGTATCCAGGATGGATCAACCTATATCGCATCTGATGTTCCTGCCATCCTCAAGTACTGCAGAAATGTTTATTACATTGACAATCAGGAAATCGCAAAGCTTACAGCCGGAACCGCAGAGTTCTTCAGTCTCGATCAGGAGCCTGTAACAAAGGAACTGGTTGAGATCAAGATGGATGCTCAGGCAGCAGAGAAGGGCGGCTTTGAGCACTTCATGATGAAGGAAATACATGAACAGCCGAAGTCGGTTCGTGACACCATCAACTCTGTTGTAAAAGACGGCAGGATCGATCTCAGCGGCGTTGGTCTCAGTGAAGCTGAGATCAAAAACATTTCCCAGATTTACATCGTTGCCTGCGGCTCAGCATATCATGTCGGAGTAGTATGCCAGTACGTTCTGGAAGGACTTGCACGTATACCTGTCCGCGTAGAGCTTGCTTCCGAGTTCCGTTACCGTAATCCTATCCTTGATCCTAACGGTCTCGTTATCATCATCAGCCAGTCGGGAGAAACTGCTGACTCACTTGCGGCTCTCCGTGAAGCAAAGGAGAGAGGCGTTAAGACTCTGGGAATCGTTAATGTTATCGGTTCTTCCATTGCCCGTGAAGCCGACAATGTGTTCTATACCTTAGCAGGTCCTGAAATCGCGGTTGCCACCACAAAGGCATATTCAACACAGCTCATTGCAGGTTACACTCTTGCGGTTGAATTTGCAAAGGTACGTGGGGAGATCGACGCAGAACGTTATTCAGCACTTATCTCCGAGATGGAAGCATTACCGCAGAAGATAGAAGATATCCTCAAGGACAAAGAACGTATCCAGTGGTTTGCAGCCAAGCAGGCCAATGCTCAGGACGTTTTCTTCATCGGAAGAGGAATCGACTATGCCATCGGCCTCGAGGGTTCACTGAAGCTTAAGGAAATAAGCTATATCCACTCCGAAGCCTATGCTGCGGGAGAACTTAAGCACGGAACCATTTCTCTTATTGAAAAAGGCATCCTGGTTGTAGGTATACTGTCACAGCCTGAGCTTTTCGAAAAAACTGTTTCCAATATGGTTGAAGTTAAGGCCAGAGGAGGATATCTCATGGGACTTACCACCTACGGAAACTACAATATAGAAGATACAGCTGACTTCACGGTTTATGTTCCCACCACAGATCCTTACTTTGCAACCTCCCTTGCTGTAATTCCGTTACAGCTCCTTGCATACTATGTAAGTGTTGCCAAGGGTCTCGATGTTGATAAACCAAGAAATCTTGCAAAATCAGTTACTGTAGAATAATAGCAGGAGACGGGGCAGCCCCCATCACAAAACTCTCAGCATATATTCAGAATATTGTAAGGGGGTCTGACCCCTTTACTTGCAATAATAAAAATATTTAGCAGAATATAATCCACCGGGGACGGTTCTCGCCGGAGAGAACCGTCCCCGGTGGTCCTATGTATAACGGATTCCTAAGAGACTCTAAGAGCTCCGGGGGATCCGGTTTTTGTATATAAAACCTCCTCCTATGGTATTAAAAAAAAACCGTGGCTCCTCGCTGCCTGTTTCGGGATAAGTAACCATGCAGCTTTTGTATACACCATGCAATCTTTGTATGCAATACTTCGTCGTGTTTATGGCTTTTGTTGAATATGACAAATTTTTAACAACATTTTTGTGGAAAATATGCACTAAATGTCATACACAAATAGGTTTTTTATTGTTATGATTCTTTAATTTTGTTATATTATTAAAAGTCTATGAAATTATTTTTGGAGGTATACGAATATGGGTGTTACCACATTTAAAGGTGGCGTCCATCCCTACGACGGCAAGGATCTTGCAAAGGATCAGGCTATTGTAGAGCTTAAGCCGCAGGGGGTTATGGTTTATCCGGTATCTCAGCACATAGGTGCTCCCGCAAAACCTGTAGTGGAAAAGGGAGATCATGTCCTTGTGGGGCAGAAGATTGCTGAGGCAGGCGGATTCGTTTCCAGCCCGGTTATCTGTTCAGTTTCAGGTACCGTAAAGGCTATTGAGAAGCGACTCACAGCCGGTGGAGCCGTAGTGGATGCTATCGTCGTTGACAACGACCAGAATTATGAAGCTATTGAAGGTTTCGGTCAGGCAAGAGACTATACAAAGTTAAGCCGTGATGAGATCGTCAACATCGTCAAGGAGGCTGGTATCGTTGGTCTTGGAGGTGCCGGATTCCCGACATCAGTTAAACTCATGCCCAAAAACATTGACAAGATTGATTATTTCCTTGTTAATGCCGCAGAGTGTGAGCCATATCTTACATCTGATTACAGAGATATGATGGAGACTCCCGAAAAAATCATCGGTGGTCTCAAGGTCATCCTCTCTATTTTCCCTAACGCAAAAGGTGTTATCTGTGTAGAAGACAACAAGCCTGATGCCATCAAGCTTCTTTCCGAGAAGGCACAGGACGAGTCGAACATAGAGGTTGCAGCTCTTCAGACAAAATACCCTCAGGGTGGTGAGCGTCAGCTTATCTATGCTGTAACAGGCAGAAAGATCAACTCCTCCATGCTTCCTGCAGATGCAGGCTGCGTAGTTGACAATGCAGACACCGTAGTTGCTATCTATGAAGCTGTATGCGAGTCAAAGCCTCTCGTCAGAAAGATTGTAACTGTTACAGGCGATGCAGTGGCAAAGCCGGGTAACTTTAAAGTACCTCTCGGTATGAACTACCAGGAGATCATCGATCAGGCAGGCGGATTCAAGGCAGATCCCGAAAAAATCATCTGCGGCGGTCCCATGATGGGTATCCCTCTTTTCAAGCTCGATATCCCGGTTGCCAAGAATTCATCATCAATTCTTGCACTGCTTCATGATCCTGTATCTTCAGAGCCCACAACAGCATGTATCAACTGTGGACGCTGCGTTGAAGCATGTCCCGAGAATCTTGTTCCCACAATGCTTATGAAAGCAGGTCTCAGCAAGGATACATCAAAGTTCGCAGAGCTTTACGGTATGGAGTGTATTGAGTGCGGCTGCTGTTCATATGTATGCCCTGCCAAGAGACCTCTTACCCAGGCTTTCAAACAGATGAAGCGCCTTGTCAATGCAGAGAAGAGAGCTGCTGCCGCAAAGGCAAAGGCTGAAGCCGAAGCAAAGGCAAAAGAAGAAACAAAATCAACTGAGGAGGTGAAGAAATGAATAAGATGTTGAATCTTTCCTCAAATCCTCACATTCGTGACGAAGTTACCACTTCCGAGATCATGCGTGATGTTGTTATCGCCATGATTCCCACAACTCTCTACGGTATCATACAGTGGGGCTTCAATGCTGCCCTGGTTGTTATCCTGACAGTGGCATTTGCAGTACTTTCGGAGTATGCCTATGAGAAATTCATGAAGATGACGATCACCATAGGTGACTGGTCAGCTGCGGTAACAGGTCTTATCCTTGCACTTAACTGCCCGCCGGATATCCCTGTATGGATTCCCTGCGTAGGTGCTGTTTTCGCCATCATCGTTATCAAGATGCTTTACGGCGGACTCGGAAAGAACTGGATGAACCCGGCACTTGGTGCAAGATGCTTCCTTCTTATCTCTTTTGCAGGTAAGATGACCGGTTGGACAGTAGTAGGACCGGACGCCATGTCAGGTGCAACACCGCTTGCTTTCATGAAGGCCGGCGGAGATATGGCCAAGGTAGACCTTATGAACCTTTTCCTTGGACGCATCCCCGGAACCATCGGTGAGGTTTCAAAGCTCTGCCTCCTTTTAGGTGCAGCTTACCTCATCATTAAGAAGGTAATATCTCCGAAGATCCCTTGCATCTACATCGCAACAGTAGCAGTATTCACACTGCTTTTCGGCGGTCACGGATTTGATATCAACTATGTCCTGTGCGAGATCCTTGGCGGTGGACTTATCTTCGGTGCCTTCTTCATGGCAACTGATTATGTTACATCACCTATCACTCCGAAGGGACAGATTGTTTACGCAATCATCCTTGGTGTCATGACAGGACTTTTCCGTCTGTTCGGTGGTTCTGCAGAGGGCGTTTCCTATGCGATCATCCTTACAAACATTATCGTTCCTGTTATAAACCTTAAGACTATTCCAAAGGCATTCGGAAGGGAGGGTGAGAAGTAATGAAGAAAGAATCTTTTGTAAAAGACGCCCTCATCCTTACAGCCATCACTCTTGTATCCGGATTACTTCTCGGAGCAGTTTACGGCATGACAAAGGATCAGATCGATGCGATCAAGAATGCTTCCACCATTGCTTCATATCAGGCAGTTATGGCAGCAGAAACCTATGATGACGAAACTTACGCGGAAACCCTGGAAACAGCAAAGGCTGAAGGAACCGTGTCCGCAGACAACGGTGGAGCAGAGCTCCTTTCCGTAGTTGCCGCAAAGGATGCTTCCGGCGCAGAGATCGGATACATCGTTAAGGCACAGGCTGCAGGTTACGGCGGAAACGTTGTAGTTGTTATCGGTGTTGACAGCGGCTTAAAGGTTACAGGCATTTCCTTCCCTGAAACGCTCCCTGAGACTGCAGGTCTCGGCCAAAGAGCTCTTGAGCCACAGTTCTATGAGCAGTTTGCAGGCAAGGGAACAAACTTAAGTGTCAAGAAGGGCGGCGGAGCAGGAGAGAGC
Organism: Oribacterium sp.; assembly: GCA_017940955.1. The sequence goes on along the minus strand of JAGAXP010000016.1, from coordinate 12,702 downwards.
GAAATCGATGCCATCTCCGGTGCTACCATGACTTCTGCAGCGGTTGTTAACTCAACCAATGCCGCAACCGAGTTTGTTCAGAAATACATCGTAAAGTGAAGGAGGTCATGATAAATGAATAATAAATATCTTGAAAGAATTTATAACGGCATTATCAAGGAAAACCCTACCTTCATCCTTATGCTTGGTATGTGTCCCACACTTGCTACAACAACAAGTGCGTTCAATGCCATCGGTATGGGTCTTTCCACTACCGCCGTTCTTATGTTTTCAAACATGGTTATCTCCGGACTCAGAAATATCATTCCTAACAGAGTGAGACTTCCGGGCGAGATCGTAGTTATAGCATCTCTCGTTACCATAGTACAGCTTCTCATGCAGGCCTATACACCTGCTGTATACGAATCACTGGGTATTTACATCCCTCTTATCGTAGTTAACTGTATCATTCTCGGAAGAGCAGAAGCGTATGCGCTTTTCAATACTCCTGTTCTTTCCTTCTGTGACGGACTCGGCATGGGTATCGGATTTACACTTGCATTAACAGTTCTCGGATCAGTTCGTGAGCTCATCGGAAAGGGTGCTATCTTCGGATTCCAGCTTATCCCTGAGGAGTTCAGCATCGGTATATTTGCTCTTGCTCCCGGTGCGTTCATCGTGCTTGCATTCCTTGCAGCCATCCAGAACAAGCTTAAGCTTCCGTCAGCCACAAACGGCGGAGAAGAAGTTCCTGAGTTCGTTACTTCAGGTGACCTGCTTGGCGCATTTAATAAGATAGAAGAAGCTCCAGCTTCTGAAGTTAAGAAGGAGGCGTGAGCATGCTAGATCTGTTACTGATAGCAATTAAATATTCACTTGTATCAAACGTTGTACTGTCCCAGTTCCTCGGAATCTGTGCTTTCCTTGGTGTTTCAAAGAAGGTTGATTCTTCAAAGGGTATGGGCGCAGCCGTTATCTTCGTTATCGTGCTTGCATCCCTGGTTTCCCACGCTATCTACGTGGTATTCATGGCTGCATCATCACCTTTGTGCAAGGCTCTGGGTCTTAAGGATGGTCTTGAGTATCTCACAACCATCGTTTTCATCCTGGTTATCGCCGCACTGGTTCAGCTGGTTGAGATGTTTATGAAGAAGAACATGAAGGGTCTCTATGACGCTCTCGGTGTTTTCCTTCCGCTTATCACAACAAACTGTGCCGTTCTCGGTGTTGCACTGAATAACGTAACTTACGGATACAATTTCGTAGAATGTCTCGTATACGGTCTCGGTATCTCCATCGGATTTGCACTTGCTCTTATCCTTATGGCATTTATCAGAGAGAACGTTATCGAGGGCAATGACAGCATCCCGAAGTCATTCCAGGGATCACCTATCGTGCTCCTCACAGCCGGACTTATGGCTATAGCATTCTTCGGATTTGCCGGTCTTGTATAAGGAGGTAACGACGTGATAGTAACATTTATTTTGGTCGCTGCCGGACTTGTAGGTGCGACCGGACTTATCCTTGGCCTGTTCCTCGGAGTAGCCTCTGAGAAGTTCAAGGTAGAAGTTGATGAAACAGAAGCAAACGTAAGAGCAGCTCTTCCCGGCAACAACTGCGGTGCCTGCGGATTCCCCGGATGTGACGGCTGTGCAAAGGCTATCGCATCAGGCGAAGCTCCCGTAGATCAGTGTCCTGTAGGTGGTCCTGCTGTTGCAGCAAAAATTGCTGCGATCATGGGTACAAACGCATCAGGCGAACAGGCTGATAAGAAGGTTGCTTACGTAAGATGCCAGGGTGACTGTGATAAGGCAAAACAGGCTTACCACTACACCGGAATAGCTGACTGCCGTGACCTCGCTGTTGTACCTAACGGTTCAGAAAAAGAGTGTCCTTACAGCTGCTGCGGATACGGAACCTGTGTTAAGGCTTGTAAATTTGATGCCATCCACATCGTAAACGGAGTGGCAAAGGTTGATAAGGAAAAGTGTGTTGCCTGCGGAGCCTGCGTTAAGGCATGTCCAAAGAACATCATCGCTATCGTTCCTTATAAGAAGAAGCACATCGTTTCCTGCCAGAATCATCTCAAGGGCAAGCAGGTTAAGGATTCCTGCTCCATCGGATGTATCGCCTGCGGAATGTGCGAAAAGAATTGTCCTTTCGATGCAATTCATGTCATCGATGGTCTTGCAGTTATGAATGATAAGTGTAAGGACTGTGGTATCTGTGCCCAGAAGTGTCCTACAGGTGCTATTACAGGCAAGCGTCCTGTTAAACCTGCCGCACCAAAGGCACCGGCTGCAGCTCCTGCCACTACAGAAGCCAAGGCTTCGGCACCCGCTCCGGCAGAAAAACCTGCAGAGCAGCCTAAAGATACAACATCTGCCAATGCCTGATAGAAAATAATTTCTATAGACCAAGATGGAAAAACCCCTCACCTCATAAGAGGTGAGGGGTTTTTCTTTTGCCATCGTTCCTTTACCGATGTCTGCATCAGCATTAATCACCACCTGAACTATTACAATTATACGTATTTTATTCATTCTAACTCAACAGAATTATTGCCTTTGACGGAGAATTAGTGTAAAATTTAACATTGTATACATAGGAATTCCGAAATTTATTTTCCTTCATCCTCTTGTAATGCGTATCAAAAAGTATTTGCCAACCATTCAGGATACGCAGCGATACACTCACACATCCATGCGTTTCTTCCCGGAAAACAACGAATGACAGGGTGTTTTATTTTACGATGCGGAAATTAATTATATTTTGGAAATTGCCGAAAATACGAAGGTAGAAAAGTTTTATCAAAAAGCATGTCGACTTTTTACTAGGAGGAAACTTATGGAATTACAGATTCAGGATTTGGTCACATCGATCCGTAAAGAGGGTATCGATGCCGCCAACGCAGAGGCAGAATCTATCATTGCAGAAGCTAAGAAAAAAGCTGCTGCGATCGTTTCCGATGCCAAGGCAGAAGCAGCAAACGCCAAAGCCGCAGCAGAAAAGGAAATCGGGATCATGAAGGAAAGTGCTTCTGTCAGCGCCGAGCAGGCAAAACGGGATGCCATGCTTGCATTTAAAACAGAAGTCCAGACCGTGTTTGAGAACATACTCAAAAATGATGTAAAAAAATCACTGTCTGAAAAATCACTCGCAAAGCTCATTCGCGCAGCGGTTGCCGGCGAAGACGTATCCAAGTATACCGCCGAAGTAGCCGAAGTTTCAGATGCCTTAAAGAGCGAGCTTGCGGAGGAGATCAAGGACGGACTTGAGATCAAACCCACAAAGAACGTGAAAGCAGGCTTCCGTCTTGCGGCTAATGACGGATCCGGATATTTTGCATGTACCGAGGATGAAATTGCCGAGATGATGATGCCGTACTTCAGAAACCTTGAGATTTGAACGGAGGTAAAAGATGGCTGCATATTATTATCTGATATCAAGCCTGCCTGACCTCAAAAGTGACGGAGATATGCCTCTGAGCTACCAGGAATTCCTTGACATGTGCGAAACACAGGTAAGTGAATCCAATTACAAGCTTCTAAAGGATTTAACATTATCCTCAACAGATGGTCCTCTTATCAAGGAGTGGAACCGTGTTTACGGGTCTCTCACTAAAGAGCTTAACTATCAGCGAAGCCTGAAGCTGGGAAAGACTTATCCGACACCCGAGACAAAGGATTTCATGACTGCCCAGGTTGTCAGCTCTGCTCTTGCAGCGAAGGATCCTCTCGAAGCAGAAAAGATCATGCTGGATTATGAATTCCAGCAGCTTGATGAACTGGTAGGATTACACATGTTCGATGATCACGTATTGTTCGGATATGCAGTAAAGCTAAAATTACTGGAGCGTCAGGGCTGCTTTGATCACGATAAGGGCAGTACGGAATTCCGACAGCTACTTGGTGAGGTACAGCAGCGCGTTTACAATTTGTAATTAATATAAATTAATCGGGAGACTTATATGGAAACAGTAACAGGACATGTGACTGGCATCAATAGTAACATGGCGAATGTAAGCTTTGAAGGAGCTGTCCGCAAGAATGAAGTAGGTTATATTCTTGTAGGCGACCAGCGTCTGAAGGGCGAGGTCATTCGTATTACTAACGGCGTAGCCAGTATGCAGATTTATGAGATGTCAAACGGCATCAAAGTCGGTGATCCGGTAGAATTCACCGGAGAGCTGATGAGCGTTGATCTGGGCCCGGGCATCCTGACACAGATTTACGACGGACTTCAGAACCCGCTTCCTGAACTTGCAGAGCAGTGTGGTTTCTTTTTAAAAAGAGGTGTTTACCTTGACGCTATCCCTAACCGCGACTGGGAGTTCACTCCGGTAGCCAAGGTTGGTGATAATGTTGTTGCCGGTGACACCATCGGTACCGTTCCTGAGGGTATCTTCACCCACAAGATCATGGTTCCGTTTACATTACAGGGCGATGACTGGGTTGTTAAATCCATAAATGGTAAGGGTTCATACAATGTCCGCTCTACCATTTGCGTTATCTCAAATGGTGCAGGAGAGGAAAAGGAACTTTCCATGGTCATCACTCAGCCTATCAAACAGCCTATCAAGTGCTATGAAGAGAGATTAAGACCGGATGAACCGCTTATCATGAAGCTCCGCTGCGTGGATGCATTCCTTCCGGTAGCAAAGGGCGGAACCTTCTGTGTTCCCGGACCTTTCGGAGCCGGCAAAACCGTTCTTCAGCACATGGAAGCTAAAAACGGAGAAGCTGATATCGTTGTTATCGCAGCCTGCGGAGAGCGTGCAGGTGAGGTAGTTGAAGTACTTACTGAATTCCCTGAACTGGACGATCCACGTACAGGACGTTCACTTATGGAAAGAACCATCATTATCTGTAACACTTCTTCGATGCCTGTTGCAGCGAGAGAAGCATCCTGCTATACAGCCGTAACTATCGCAGAGTACTACAGGCAGATGGGACTTAACGTTCTCCTCCTTGCAGATTCAACTTCACGTTGGGCACAGGCCATGAGAGAGATGAGCGGACGTCTTGAGGAGATTCCGGGAGAGGAAGCTTTCCCTGCATACCTGGAGTCAACCATCGCTTCCTTCTATGAAAGAGCCGGAAAGGTTCGTCTTAAGGATGGTTCTATCGGTTCCGTAACCATCGGTGGAACAGTATCACCTGCCGGCGGTAACTTTGAGGAACCTGTTACTCAGGCAACCCTTAAGGTTGTAGGTGCATTCCACGGACTTTCCCGTGAAAGATCCGATGCCCGTAAGTATCCGGCCATCCATCCGATGGATTCCTGGTCAAAGTATCCCGGAATCATTGAAATGGATCTCGTAGAAAGGGCTAGAGGAATTCTCCGCAGAAGTATCGAGATCAATCAGATGATGAAGGTTGTAGGTGAAGAAGGTACAACAGCAGAGGATTATATCACCTACCAGAAGGGTGAGCTTCTCGACGCGGTTTATCTGCAGCAGAACTCCTTCGATCCTATCGATGCAGCCTGCCCGCCTGAGAGACAGAAAATAGAGTTTAATGTCCTTTATGATGCATTGATGCAGAAATATGACCTCGAAGATAAAGACGAGATCCGTTCTTTCTTCAACCAGTTAAGACAGGAATTCCTTGATTGGCATGGAACTGTTTTTGAGACACCTGAGTTTGAAGCACAGAAGACCAAGATCACGGATTTATATAAATCGAAGGCATTAGCTTAGGAGGTCTTATGCAGAAAGTATATACAAAAATCGAGTCAATCGTCGGCAACGTTGTTACCGTCAAGGCTGAGGGAATCAAAAACGGTGACCTTGCTTTGGTTGGAAACAGCTATGCCAATGTTATAAAACTGGACAAGGATATCGTTTCGCTTCAGGTTTTTGCCGGCGCACAGGGCGTAAGTACAAACGACCCGGTTCGTTTCCTTGGCAGACCGATGCAGGTATCCTTCTCATCACACCTTTTAGGTCGTATATTTGACGGTGCCGGCGTTCCAAGAGACAATGGTCCGGCTCTTACAGAAAATATGATAGATATCGGCGGTCCTTCCTTTAACCCTGCGAAGCGTATCGTTCCGAAGAAGATGATCCGTACCGGTATCCCTATGATCGATCTGTTCAACACTCTCGTTGAAAGTCAGAAGCTTCCTATATTCTCCGTTTCCGGAGAACCTTATAACCAGCTTCTTTCACGTATCGCCATGCAGGCAGAGGTTGACGTTATCGTTCTCGGTGGAATGGGTCTTAAATATGATGACTATCTGGCATTCCGTGACACTCTTGAAAAGGGCGGTGCCATGAGCCACACAGTTATGTTCATTCATACTGCTGCGGATCCTACCGTTGAGAGTACACTGGTTCCCGATATGTCACTGGCAGTTGCAGAGCAGTTCGCTCTTGAAGGAAAGAAAGTACTTGTACTCCTTACAGATATGACCAGCTACTGTGACGCTCAGAAGGAGCTGGCTATCACCATGGAGCAGGTTCCTTCAAACCGTGGTTACCCGGGAGATCTTTACAGTACACTGGCTTCCCGTTATGAAAAGGCTGTTGCCATTGAAGGTGCAGGTTCCATCACTATCCTTGGTGTAACTACCATGCCGGGTGATGACGTCACCCACCCTGTTCCTGATAATACGGGATACATTACAGAGGGTCAGTTCTATCTTAAGAACGGACACATCGAGCCCTTCGGTTCACTGTCCAGACTTAAGCAGAACGTTAACGGCACAACCCGTGATGACCACAGAGCACTTATGGATGGTATGATCAAGCTCTATGCACAGTACAAGGAAAGTCTTGAGAAAAAGTCCATGGGCTTTACCATGAGTGCATGGGATGACAAGCTTCTTAAGTATGGTGAGATGTTCGAGTCCAAGCTTATGGACCTTAGTGTTAACATTCCGCTGGAAGCTGCTCTTGATCTTGGCTGGGAGATCCTTGCCGATTGTTTTGAACCAAATGAAACAGGTCTCAAGACAAACCTCATCAAGGAAAGATGGCCAAAGAAATTGGATGATTAAAGGAGCGGTTTATGGCGATCAAACTCACTAAAAACGAACAGAAAGTGCAGAAGGATCACCTGAAACAGTATCAACGTTATCTTCCTACCCTGCAGCTAAAAAAACAGCAGCTGCAATCGGTTATCATGCAGATAAAGGCTGACCTTGAAGAGAAGGAAGCCGAACGTGAAGGAATGATAGGCAATTTGGATGACTGGGTTGCTGTTTTCGCCGAGAACGAACAGTTCGTCAAGGAATTACAGCTGAACAACCTGGTGCAGCCGGACAAGGTTCTGGTAACAACAGAAAATGTTGCGGGCGTAAAGCTTCCGGCCTTTAAAGAATTGACCTTCAAGGATATTTCCTACAACGTTGATGATTACCCGCTGTGGGTCGACACTGCACTTGTAAAGCTGCGTGAGATTGCCCGTCTTGATGCATTGGTTTCTACACTTCGCAAACAGGTATCACTTTTGGAGAAGGAGCTCCGCTCTACCTCCCAGAGAGTAAACCTGTTCGAGAAGGTAAAGATTCCGGAGGCAAAGGAGAATATCCGTGTCATCGGTGTTTATCTCGGAGACCAGCAGACGGCCGCAGTTGTACGTGGCAAAATCTCGAAGAAAAAACTTGTGGGGGCAGAACGATGATAGAAAAAATGAAAATGGTTCACGTCGTTACTACTGTTTCACATAAAGATGATATGCTGGAGGGCTTACGCGATGTGGGTCTTCTGCATCTGGCGGAGAGGAAGAGTGCCGATCATGCTGCCATAGAAAAGTTCACTGAGCTTTCCAAGACAGTATCACGCCTCCAGGACTACGCGCCGGATAAATCAAAGGAAACCACAACTCCTCCGGTTCTTTCTGACGACGAATTTAATAAAATGTATATGAGAGCCAAAGAGGCTCTTAACAAAAAGGACAGTCTTAATCAGGAAATCTCCTCAACAAAAGCCGAGATTGAAAGGATCGAAGCGTGGGGTGATTTTTCACCGGCTGATGTTAAAGAACTGCAGAAGCAAGGATTTGACCTTCACTTTTATCGTGTAGGTACTGCCGAGTGTGATGAGATCATGCAGGATGAGAACATTAAAGCAATCAAACTGGCATCAGTTGAAAAGACCGATACCTTGGCTGTTTTAGGAACACTCCCTCCGGATATCCAGGCAACAGAGTTTTCACTTCCTGCCAGGGGCCTCCGGGAGCTGAAAAGTGATATCGAAAGATTCACTAAAGAAAGCGACGAGTGTGTAGAATTCCTTAAAAAGGCAGCAACTTACGAAAACAGTTTCCATGATCAGCTCATAAAGGCGCAAAATGAAGAAAACTATTCTTCAGCCAGTGAGACGGCAACCACCGAGGATCGGCTGGTATGGATTTCAGGTTATGTACCTGAGGCAGATCTGGGAACCTTTAAATCAGCAGCAACCAGAAATAACTGGGCATATGCAATAGGCGATGTTTCACCTGAAGATGAGACCATACCTACCAAGCTCCGCTATAATAAGGTTACAAAACTGATTGAACCGCTCTACGATATGCTTGGAATACTTCCGGGCTACAGAGAAGCAGATATCTCACTTTGGTTCCTGCTTTTCTTCGCATTATTCTTTGCGATGATCATCGGAGACGGCGGATACGGACTTATATTCCTTATAGCTGCGATCGTCATTATCTATAAGACAAAGAAGATAACAACACCTGTTTTCCTTCTTTTGGTTTTGTCGATCTCTACCGTTATCTGGGGCGCCGTTACAGGAACCTGGTTCGGTATGGAATCCGCTATGAATGTTCCGTTCCTGAGGGCTCTGGTCATTCCTTCCTTTGCAAACTACGCAGAGAAGTTCGGAGTGACTACGGCAGCGCAGCAAAACAACATTATGAAGTTCTCATTTACCATAGGTGCTATGCAGATGGAGCTCGGAAGTTTACTTGCTGCCAAGAAGAAGATGGACAACAAAGATCTGAGCTTTGTTGCAGATTTAGGATGGATGGTCACGATAGTAGCAATGTACCTCCTGTCACTGGTTCTGGTGCTCGGAGAATCGATGTCTGTCACACCTATCTTCATAGCAATAGCGATCGGCTTCGTGCTTGTAGTACTTTTCAGCGGCATGGCTCCCGGAGTCAGCTTCGCTGACGGTGTTAAAGCAGGATTGGGAGGAGCCTTTACAAGCTTCCTCAACACCATAAGCTGTTTCGGTAACGTAATGAGTTACATAAGACTCTTTGCGGTAGGAATGGCAGGTCTTGCGATAGCGCAGAGCTTCAATAACATGGCGGCAGGTCTTGCAAACGGACCTCTCGTGATAGTGGCAGCTATCATTGTAATAATCGGACACGTAATCAATATAGTTATGTGTATCCTTTCAGTAGTAGTACATGGTGTACGTCTTAACGTGCTTGAGTTCTCCGGACAGGTAGGTCTCGAGTGGACGGGTATAGCGTACGATCCATTTAAAATGAACGACAAAATAAAAGAATAAGTTTATAATTTTAAATTAAAGGAGAAATACTATGAATATCGCTTATATTGGTATGGCAGCAGCACTTGGTTTGTCTGCATTAGGTTCAGCATTTGGCGCCGGTATGGCAGGTCAGGCTGCTGTAGGAGCATGGAAGAAGTGCTACGCAGCCGGCAAGCAGGCACCGTTCATTATGACTGCATTTGCAGGTGCTCCTCTTACACAGACTATCTACGGATTCCTTCTTATGAACTTCATCGCAAGCGCATATAAGGCAGGAACCATTGATCCGGCACTTTCACTCGGTATCGGTATCTTCGGCGGAATCGCCATCGGATTCTCAGCATATTTCCAGGGCAAAGCTGCAGCAGCATCTGCTGACGCTCTTGGCGCTACCGGAAAGGGTACCGCAAACTACTTCGTAGTAATCGGTGTCATCGAGACAGTTGCCCTTTTCGCACTGGTATTCTGCATGCTGCTTCTCAGTGCAGCTTCAATTGCATAAGAATCGAGCTAAGGTCGGAAGGCATCCTTTTAAAAACGGGATGCCTTCCGTTTTTGGACCAAGGGGACGAGGTTAGTGGTTCATTTTTAAAAAAATGAACCACTAACCCCGTCCCCTTGGTCCACCGGCTAAACTGCCATCATCAATTTCCCCATTGACACAAGACATATTATTTTGTATTATAATTTGGTGCTGCCGGTATGGCGGAATAGGCAGACGCTCGGGACTTAAAATCCCGTGCCCAGTGATGGGCGTGCCGGTTCGACCCCGGCTACCGGCATAAAGTCAGTATTCAGAGTTTTCTGGATGCTGGCTTTTTTTTATTAATAACATTTCCGTTTCTGTCGATATTCCTTACATAGTTTTAATATTAATATTAGAGAATGATATTAAATTCGCTTATATTTTTGTGACACTAATGTGATATATATAATTATACATTATATAAACGTGGGGTACTCTGCGTAAATTCAGAAACCAGATGTTTTTTCAACAGAGAGCATGTAGGGGAGTAATACGATGGATGCTTTCAATTCTCGCGAAAACAATCCGGATCGTCCTGATATAGTTCCTAATGAAGTCAGGACTGAGCCGGTAAAAGATGACAAAAAAACAGAACATAACGCCATCCCGGCAAGTCGCCTGGACAAACTTAACCAGTTGTTTGAATCCTTTGCCATAGTTTCAGAGGGAGCAGATGTATTCCTCTGTGACATGAAATATGATTATTCAAGATGGTCAAAATCCTTTATTGATTTCTTCAACCTCGATTCTGAGTACATGTTTGAAGCAGGAAAGATTTGGGAAGAGCATATCCATCCGGAGGATCGGGAGGTTTACCGAAAGAGCATAGAAGACATTTTTTCGGGTGCAGCCAATGGCCATGATATGCAGTATCGTGCAGCTGACGGTCAGGGCAGATACTACATGTGTACTTGTCGCGGCATCATATTAAGAGACCCCGATGGAAATCCCGAGTATTTCGGAGGTGCCATCAGAAACCAGACCATCGGCGGCGGAATAGATCCCCTTACGGGTCTCGGAAATCAGATGAGTTTCTTTAAAGAAGTCGGCTTGTGTCTTGAAAAACATATACCGATCAACATAGTCATGTACGGACCCACCCATTTCTCCAGAATAAATGATCTTTATGGCTATGATTTCGGAAATATGCTGCTTCAGCATGTTTCAAGATATCTCTTTGAGGCTTACAGAAATGTCGGTAATGTTTACAGGCTTGATGGGATCCGTATCGCCCTTGTGACCAAATCCCTTACCATGGAGCAGCTCTCAGCGCAGTATGAGGTATATCGTAAACAGCTGAAGGAAGGAATCTCTTTCAACGGAGAATATATCGATATGCCCATAAATGCGGGAGCATTATCCCTTAACCGTTTTGACATAGACAAGGATACACTGTTTTCCTGCCTGACTCAGGCTTACTATCAATCTAAAAATGATTATCAGGGTACATTCCGTGAGTTCAACAATGACCCTCAAAGTCAAAAGCGGTATCAGATCGATCTCATAAACAAGATCAGAAAAGATGTCCATGAAGGTTGTAACCATTTCGATTTGTATTATCAGCCGGTGGTTGATTCCGAAACAGGGAAGCTTAAAGGGGCAGAAGCACTGATCCGCTGGGTGGATGACGACGGAACCGTGGTTCCGCCCAATGATTTTATTCCTGTGCTTGAGAATGATGCTCTTTTCCCGACACTTGGTGAGTGGATACTGTTTACCGCCATGAAGGAAGGCAAAAAAATTCTTGAAAAGTATCCTGCCTTTGTTTTAAATGTCAACCTTTCCTATGCACAGCTTCAGGATGATAGCTTTATATACAGAGTGCATAAAAGCTTGAGAAACACAGGATATCCTCCAAAGAACCTGTGTCTTGAGATCACGGAAAGGTGCCGTCTCATAGATATAAGACGACTCCAGAACCTGAACGAACAGCTTCAGCTTGAGGGCATAAGATTTGCACTGGACGATTTCGGAACCGGCTTTTCATCCCTTGGACTGCTCAAGGATCTCAGCATCGATACCCTTAAAGTTGATCGACAGTTTATCCTTGATATAGACCATGACAAACAGCAGCTTGACTTGGTTTCAGTCATTTCAAAGCTTGCCAAGGTTTACGGATGCACAACCTGTGTTGAAGGCGTTGAAACAGAGGGAATGGAAAGTGCCTTGAGAACCTGTAATGTGGATTCCTTCCAGGGATATTACTATTCGAAGCCTTTGCCGTATCAGAGCTTTTTAGACAAATACGGATGTTGATGATTGCTGAGATCATCTGAAAGAAAAACCGCCGGGATGAAACCCGGCGGTTTTTAGCGGAGATGCAGGGATTTGAACCCTGGCGCCGTTTCCGACCTAGCGCATTTCGAGTGCGCCCCCTTCGGCCTCTTGGGTACATCTCCAAAAAATCGTACCTAAAAAATATAATACACCATAACAGCAAAGTCAAATGGGAAATCGTTGGTAAAGGCTTAACCGGGGCATGAGCAGTGACAGTCCAGCCGACCCTTGTTTAATGAAGAACAAAGTTAATTAGGTTTTTAGGACAATTCGGTACCTCTGGTTGACTTCTTTGCTGTTTTCTGTATTTGCAGTCAACATGATAAGTACTCATGTTTGACCCATTTAGGATTATTTTAAATTGCGGTCAGACAGGAATTCAAAAAATGTTGACTCAGATAACGGAAACCAAAATTTGAGTCATTCAGGCTCAGTCCTATGTATGACTCAGATAACGGAAACCAGAACTTAA
>JAGAXP010000200.1 GCA_017940955.1 Oribacterium sp. | reverse complement strand
CTTTTTCATTTCCGTCCATTTCTCCGAATACAAGCTGCTCATCTATCTCTGTTTTGATACTTCCGCCCTGCAGAAGGTTTTCGAAGGACTTCTTTATCTCGACACTTCCTTCTTTTACAAGCTTTGACACCAGTGAATTCGAGCTTGTATTGGCCCAGTAAGCCTCGTATTTACCGGTCTGAAGAAATGAAATGATGGACCATGGATTATATATACCTTCGGTACTTCCAAACTTAAACCCATCGTACCACGCCTTCACCTTTTCCTTTTCGGCTCCGTATCCATAAGCATCAAGTGATTCAAACACTTCCTTCTCGGTAAAGCCAAATGAGTCAGCATACTGTTCCGATGAAATCGTCACAATTTTCAGATTGTTAAGGTCAGAAAACAATGACTCTCGGCTGACTCTTGTGATCCCGGTCAAAAGTGCCTTTTGAAGGTTCGGATTTGTTTTTAATGTCGCATTAAACATATTCCGCATGAATCCGACAATTTCATCCCAGTATCCATTGACATAGGCTTCCTGCATAGGGGTGTCATATTCATCAATCAGGATAATGACTTTTTTTTCATAATAATCACTTAGCCACTTACAATAATACCCAAGGCAGCTTGAGCTTATTCCGGGATCCATGTCAATACAAATCTTACTGTAAAAATCCAAATCAGCAGAACTAAACTTACCCTTCATGAATTCCAAGGCAGATAAGAGTTTACTGAAGATTATGTTAAACTGCTGTAATGCTCCCTTATAAGTATCTGATTTAACATTGGCAAAGGAAACAAAGAGTACCGGCCATTTGCCGCACTCCTTCATCATCTCTGTGTCTTCGGAAACATTTAGTCCTTTAAACAGCTCAACATTGTTTCCCTGTCTCACCGAGAAGAACTTCTCTACCGTGCTCAGCATCAGTGTTTTTCCGAAACGTCGGGGACGGGTGATCAATGTTACATCATCACTGCTTTTCCACCATTCAGAAATAAACCTGGTTTTATCAACATAAAAAGCATTTTCAGTTATGACCTTTTCATAATCCTGTATTCCAAGCCCAACTGTTTTTAACATCTGATTACACCTCTTCCCGATTCATTTTTCCGATTCATTTCACACCGTTCCTTCAAACAGTACCTTGTCCCCTATTTCGACGCGCTTCACGCCCTGCTCTTTATTTTTATTGAAGTTAAAGCTTAACATGTAGCCTGTATCAAGGTGCCAGTAATCAAGATAATCTCTTATCTGTTTCTCACCGTCAGCATTATATCTTTCACCTCGCCAGATCTTTAGTTCAACTATGTACTGCTGTCCGAGATAATCCACTATGACATCAGTTCTTGTCATGTCTCGTGTCTGGGCTTCGATATAGTAGTTTCCTGTTCCGTTGATAATTGGTTTCAGGTACAGAAGGAACAGTTCCCTTCCGTCTTTTTCTTTAAATCTGTCAACCAATGGTCCGCATATATCTGTGTAGGTTACGATAAATTTCTCCAGAATCAGTCGCATGTTCAGCTTTCCGTCCATGATAAACTGATTTTTAGCCAGATCACCTTCCCGGGCAAAAACATTGCTCTTTAATTCTTCGTCTGAAAGAAACAGGTTGTACAGTTTCGTTTCAAAAATTCGATTTGCCACACGGACAACGTTATGATCATTTTTGATGAGTCCGTACATTTGCATCATAGAAATGTCTTCCTGATCTGCATTCCATGTTAGTCTTGTTCCTTCCATCAGGATGCTTCGGATCGATGCCTTTAAGTCCGGATAGTTATTGAGATTTTTCGTCAATGACTCGAATAGCGTATTTTTCTCGCTGAGAATTAGTTTAACAGCTTCATCCATACCTCTTGCGGTCCATGCTTCATTTAAACTCATACTTTGAGATATCCTTGTGTCTAGCAATTCACATATCCTGCTCACAAGAAACGGATATCCGCTTGTATAATCATGGATCAGCTTTGCAATTTCGGCGGTATTCATGCCCGTATGATGATCTCCCTCATACTCATCAAGCATTCCCCTGATTCCGGCCTCAGAGAGGCTCATATCTATGTCGAAATCGGCGGCAATGTTCCAAGGACTGTTTTGCTTTGCATCAGACTCTTCACGTATCTTACTCTTCAAGTGTTTTACATCTGTGACTCCTGCAAGGATGACAGAATGAAAGGTCTTAAATTGAGAGTTTCTTTCCTTCTTTATGTAATTCGATCTAAGTTTACCCAAAAAATCCAAAAACACCTGATTATTGGTAGCTGTATCAACCTCATCTATGATCCATACAATTAGCTTGGAATTATCTTTGCACCATCTATCAAAAATCCTGAAAATATCATTGAGCTTGATAGAATTCTCTTGTTCTGAAAGCTCTCTAAAAACAGTATAGTATTCATCTGTTAAAGGAATATCCATACTATCCCTGGTATCACAAAGAACCGATGCAAGACCTTTAACAAATTCACTCTCGTTAATATAATCCGCCCCGGTTATATCCTGAAAATCGATGCTTATAACGTCATACTCCTTGGAAAGAGATCTGCTTAACTCATTGAGCGTTGTTGTCTTTCCATACTGTCTCGCCCTGTTGATGGTGAAATACTTACCGGCATCAACCATCCTCTTTATTTCTTTCACTCTCTCGGAGAGATCCACCATATAGTGTTTTTCAGGTATGCATACCGCACTTGTATTAAATGACTTCATCGCAGCTTTATCCCTTCACCAAATATTACAACTAAAGTACATTCTTGATATTACCGAATCCAAGATGCTAAATCTACCTCTCATTACTTCAACATTAGATTTGTCCATTTTTCTAAATTTGAATCTTTGTATTTTAATTATCTCCGTCGTTACCAATCCAGCAACTCTTTATCTCTTCCAAATGTCATTTCAAGAAGTTCTGCTGCGATATCTTTACTGCATACACGCATCAGATTATCTTCAATATCTTCTTTTGACAAAAGATTCATGCTCCCATACCACACTACTTCATTATCAATTATAGCGTAATGTTCACAGTTATCTTCTACAAGTTTAACTTCAAAACCGGCTTTTCTTAGCCTCTCCATCAGCTCCATACGAACATCATCCCTGCCATATTTATATGCATCATAATGCCAGGTAACAACAGTAACCTTCACACCAAACTCCTGTCTTGGGGCCAGTTCAGATATGATACGTTCCACTTTTTCTGTGTTTAGTCTTGGACTTGATATGATAACATCTGTCTTTGCCTCAGCCATATCTCTCCAATAAGCATCTGCATAAGTATATATATCGTAAATAGCATTTGTCTTCTGTTTTTCTCCCTCATTGTTTACACAAAGCTCATATCCAATTTTCTTATATGCTTTAAGTCTCGCGGAGTACATCTTATCAAACTTAGGAATATTTCCATCTACATAATCATAAACGATAACATTTTCCTTGCCTTCATAATCACGATTCAGGCGTCCCACGTATTGTTCAACGACATTTTCTCCTGATATAGGAGTCGCCATAAACAATGTATCAAGTCTGGGATAATCAAATCCCTCTCCTAACAACGAACCTGTCCCTACCAGGATAAGACTTTCTGAATCATCCACTTCAATCAATTCTTCCGCCTGTTTTCTGCGAGCTTTTGTTCCATCCGACCCTGTCAGTAAAATCAGCTTATCTGCATGGTTCTTGAGTCTCTCTGCCAATTTTATGGCATGATCCACATATTTTGTAAGCACAACCGGCGTCCTTCCGAGTCCGACACACTTTACCACATCCCGAACAATCTGTTCATCACGTACGTCATTGTTCCTTATAAGTTCAAAGGCATCATTTCCATAAGGTGTATTTGATAAATGATGGGATTTTACCGTTCTCGTAAAACGCGGATATACAAAATGACCGATATTCTGTTCTTCTGCCCTGTCTTTTGCTGTAAACCTATATCTTATAGGTCCAAGTAAAAACTCGTTTATTTTTTCTTTTCCATCTCCTCGCTTAGGAGTTGCCGTAACTCCATATACATACTTTGCATCTATTTCCTGAAGAACTTCTATAGCACTGTCAGAAGCGGCATGATGACATTCATCAAAAAACACCTGAGAATACACTTTTAGCATGGGATGAAATCCATCTTTCTTTTTTAAAGAACGAATCATAGCTACATCAACTATACCTGTCAATGTATCATGTGCCCCCTGCAGATTTCCAATTAATGATTGTCTTATTTTTGTTCGTCCGCCTTTTGTCTTATATTCAGGAAGTTCTTCATCTATTTCTAAAAATTCATCCAGTCTTTTGATCCACTGATTCATCAAAGCAGCCTTGTCTACAAGAATAAGCGTGTTTACCCCTCTTTTGGCGATCATATCACAACACACTACTGTCTTTCCGAAAGCAGTAGCAGCATGAAGAATGCCAATATCATTATTTAACATTGTCTCAACTGCAGGAACTTGTGACTCTTTCAGTTTTCCTTTAAATGATACATTTATCTTCCTACCACAATATCTTTTATCATCAATATCATATTTTATTCCGGCATTATCAAATCGTTTTAATAACTCTTCCTTAATCCCCCGTGGCAATACAATATATTTTCCTTTATCATTTCCAAGATATATGTATCTTGATTGATCATAGTTCGGCATATCCATAGCCTGATTTTTGAAATATTGCTTGTTGGAAAATGTCGCCAGTTGTCTTATCTGCCACTTCAGCTTGTTTGACATTAGTGAGGCATTAATATAAATCCGATCTGATAGTACGATGTGAACATTCCCCTTCACTTCATTGACATCAAAAGCTGAGTTCTTATCCCAAGGCGTATCATCACCTTCATTTCCTTCAACGCTATACCACTGTGATATATAATCTTTTATCTCTTGCCGGGATATTCTCTTCAGTCTTCCCAGATATTGCAGCTGATCCCTGTAAGCATTCCAATTCTCATCAACAAAAGCACTATTACCTGATCTTAAAGCCAGCCCCTGAAGAGGCAGTGCAATAACATTTCCCAGACCACCTTCCGGAAGCGCATCCTGAGTTGGTATCATTCGATCGTAATATCTGAATGATTTAAGATTGACTGATTCCGCACCTTTTTCCAATAATGCATATCCAAATCTTCTAGCTATTCTCGCCGGAACCATGTCCTTAAAAAATATCCAAAGATGAGCGCCTTTTCCCGATCTTGACCTTTCTACCGCAGCATCAATGCCTAAATTAATACAGATTTGACGTAATGCATTTACTTCGTCTTTCCAATCATCGTCCACATTCGCAAAATCATTTTGTTCTGCCCCCTCCTTGTGATTATCAAAATCAAAAACAAGTAACTGACATGTATTATTTTCGAGCATTGGAAATATAGCAACTACATCATTGCCGTAAGGATCATTTCCACTCATATGTTTAAGGATGATTTTCATATCAAGTGACATATAAGCTTTCATCTCACAGTCTTTACACCTGATTTTGTCCTTCTTTTTTCTATGGCAATTTGAATCCCAACGATTATGACATTGAAGATAATATCCGGTTTTTCCGTTTTTAGGATTGCAATACCTCAGATCATATGCATCCTTACGTCCTCTGCAAAACATCATAAAGAAGTTATTTGCATTATATTCCGTGAGATTTATTTTGTTTATACGAGCGCCTTGATTGGGATCATACTTCTCTGATTTACAACCACTTTCAGCATTGATTATATCTGTATACGAAATTCCGGCTTCCGAAAGTCGATCCTTCAAAAGCCGGTTTTCATTCTCCAATTCTGATATCTTTTTCTTTAATAAGTTTATTTCATCAGCGTCAACACTCATAGTGTAATCCTCATAAAGTATAATGATATATACCTCACAACGTTCCTTCGAACAGTACCTTGTCCCCTATCTCGACACGCTTCACGCCCTGCATTTATCCCAGATTATAATGTGGGGATCAAAAGTCGATATCGAATCATTTCGCGCTTTGCGCTCTCATGATTCTAAGAATGTATCATCCCTCTTTTATCAGAAGCTCCTTCCCTTCAAACGCAAAAGCGAACTTCTTTATCTTATCCTTATCATAACCTGCGCTCAGAAGCTCTGACTCATACTTTTTGTCTTCTATCTGTTTTAATGCCATGTCGCAAAGCTCTTCAAGAGTCTTGCCTTTTTCACTTCTG
>JAGAXP010000199.1 GCA_017940955.1 Oribacterium sp. | reverse complement strand
TCCTGCCATAAGACATAAAGAATCCTTCCCTGAGCTCCGTTAAATGCATCAATGTTTTTTTCTGCCAGTATCCTTTCAAATATACGATCACCCAGCTGTTTTATTTTTGTAACAAGAAATCCACCATTTGTCTTCATAATTTAATACTCCTATATCGTAGTTTTATACTACGATATAGGAGTATTTATGTCAAGCACACATATCATAACTTCCAATTTTATTCACTACAGTATCTGCCTGACAAATAACTTGATTTCCTGCTCCAAGAGCCGAAATACATTTGCAACCAGGTAGCCATCAGCGATTGCATGATTCAGGCGAACTGTTACAGGCATAACCAGACTGCCGTTCTCTTTTCTATATTTCCCCCAATTAATGATCGGAGCAAAAAACAAATGTCCATCCGGTAATTCAATATTCAATGAATCATAAGATAACCATGATATATACGATGCATCTTCAATAACTATTCTTGTTTTGAATAAACTAATTCTATTCATGAAGTTGACCAAGTCCTTCTGTGCCAATCTGCGACAATGTCTCCATCTGTTTAACAGCAAGTTCTCTAAGTAACACTATTCTATCTGACATATTTTTCCCTTGACCAATAAGTATTGCGTTATAACTCTCCATATTTGCCAATACGAGAAGTTGTTTCAGTTCCGCTTCGTCGCGAATGTTCCCCTTCTTTTCCGGGTTCTCATCTCTCCACTGCTTCGCAGTTTTACCAAAAAGAACAACATTAAGCATATCCGCTTCATTAGCATACTTATATGAGATTTGTTCCTGAGTCAGTTCGGGCGGTATCAAATGATTCTTGATTGCATCGGTATGGATGCGATAATTCAATTTGGCTATTTCACGATTTAGGTTCCAATTAAGAGATAATCTACTATTCTCATCATTTTTAAGCCTCTGATAATCCTCTATGATATACAATTTAAATTCCGGAGAAATCCAAGAAGCAAACTCAAATGCTATGTCTCTGTGAGCATATGTTGCTGCATACCGTCCTTGTTTACTGACAATTCCCACCGCTCCGGTAACTTCTATCCATCGTTTAGGGGTCATTACAAAACCGTTATCCCCTGATTCTTTTTTAATTGCCTCGAATTCGAGGCAATTAAATTTGGGGTTGTGTAAAAGCTCCCAAAGACCTATAAAAGAAACTGTACTTCGGTTCCTCATCCAGTTTTGAATAACATAACCCGGATGAGGTGTAAGCAGCGGATCATTTAACTCCAGAATTGCTTTTCTTGTTTTTGTTGCCTTCTCTTCAAGATTCTCTCTGTACTTATTACAGACCTCATCAACAACAATTTGTCCCAGTACGATTGTTCCAACTTTTTGAGCAACCTCAAACGACGGACTCTTCATCTTATAATCAGCACAAATGATGTTACTATCTAAAAAAATCAGCATTCTATTGACCTCGCATCAGTAAAAAATCATTAATTGTCCGATATGTATGCCCATCACAGCACACTCTCTGTGTATAACCCATTCTCACTCAAAAGCTGGAGGGACTTGACCATGTAAGCATATGCCAAAGGATTCGTATTTCGAATGCTGCTGATTTTCTTAATACCCTTCAGTTTCAATTGTGTATCTCTGTAATCGTCCGGATTGGAAATTTTCTCATACTCGTTCTGACCGATCAGAAGGTTCGCGGCAAGGTACATGACCTCGCTTGCGTATACTCCGGCATTCTCTCCGTTTATCCTGCCAACAAAGATATGCCCTTGGATTGCGCCTATTCCCGAAGAGAAATACATGTACTCTTCCGGGCGGACACTGCCTCTTCCCATAATGCAGATACAGCTGTCAATGGTATCCTTCAAACAATCTGACGGACGTTTTTCAAGCCCGCGATATCCCAGTTCGATGTGAGAAACCTTGTCATACACCTCTGCGACCGTCTTATAGTCATCCATTTCTTGTAGCAGCGTCCAACAGTCAAACAATTGTTTTATGATTTCAAGTTCCTTGTCTACTCCAAATGGAATCCCGGTTGTATGCGGAGCAAAGGCCGTAAGCTTATCTCCGAGGATGCAGTTCTTGTCAGGAAGGCTAACCGTTAGATCCTCGCCTTCGCTCAATAAGAGACGGCTTCTGATCGGACGCTCCGTTACCTTCAGATACGGATTATCCTCAAACACAACATCCAATAGTATATTGATTTCCTTGCCGGTCCTCGGTGATAGGAAATGAAACCTAAAATGACGTTTTTCTATATCATTGAGACCTTTCCGCTTGTGTTCCTCGACGCTGACAAAGGGAAAGATCTTCCCTGCCTTCTCAATGTAACCATCAACATCCGTATCACGGTCTACGATGATGTCGATGTCCGTACTTAACCTTCTCGGCTCATCAAGCATAACCAGAAGTGACGTGCCGCCCTTGAAAATAAAGGGCATGTCAACACTCCGGATGGCTTCAAGCAGACCAAAAGCGAATACCGTCCTTTCCAGAATAGAGGGATCCGCCCCGGTTTCTTCCCTAAGCCTTAAAATGTGTTCCGCTGTATAGTTTTCACGAAGTAGCATCTTCTACTTTACTCCCTTCAAGATATTTCAATAGTACGTCCTGCCGGTTACGCCTGCGGGCATATCTCAGCATCCTTACTTTATCCAAAAGATACCGGCTCTGTGCCTGTTCATAAACATCAGACAATTCCGCTTTGCTGAACGTTGTAGCAATGAGCTTGTCAGCAGACATGTCAACGAGCATTTTCTCCAACATTATATAGTGAGGTTTATTCATCCGAATCGGTGCCTCCGATATCATATCCGTTACAATGACACTGTCTTTTGCCCAATACAGATTAAAATCCTTTTTGCCGGGTTTATACATGACATTTTGAATCCCCTGGTCCTGAAGGAACCGGAAAACATAGATGCTGCTTTCCTTCTCAACCTGTATAAAAACCGTATTCTGTGCAATCAGATGGTTTAAAAACTCGTTCATTAAAACTGTTTCAAAGACCGTAAACTGCACATAAGGATACTTTTCAGAAATAATCCGTATCAATCTTTCGGCTGTGTCAGAATATATCGGCACATATTCATCCTTTGGTAAGTCCGAAGATAGCGAATACGAATCATAGCCTAATCTGGTTAATCCGCCATCGCGGACCAAACCACTGATTGCCCAGTGGTATGTGCTTTCAGACAAGTCTGTTTTCAATTTTCTTAGTTCATCCATGAGCTCTTTATGGCAATATATTTTTTTTTCATCTATGCGATCAAGCACTTCTTCATACCACTGCATGATATCATCTCCTTTGCAGTAATCACGCACATTGGCAAATTCAATACATTTTTGCCGATATTCAGTATAACACTCTTCTAAATGTATGCCAACGCGCATCCGCGATTTTCCAACAAACAACCTACGGTCTCAATAAGGCAAAAAGCGTTTCTGTAGCCTCCAGGTGTGTTTTTGCTGTGGTCAGCTTGATTTGAAAGCAAACAAAAAAGGGATTCCCGGACTCCGCCCGTTTCTGGGCATTATCCGCAGAATCCCTTGATTTCAAGCCTTTTACGGCTTCCTTACTTCGTCCCCCGTGGCATCAAGACCACGCACTCAATGTGCCCCGAGACACCATTATAAATGTCAAGGCTCCTACTAAACAGGTCATATTTATATAACTATGCGAAAACATATCAAGGCATCACTCTGTATTTTTTGAAGAGTCCTTCAAGAAACTCAAAGAAAATAAGCATTGTCGCCCTCATAACAAGCATTCTTCCGTTACTTACTCTGATCCCTGTTTTTCTTGGGATAACGCTTCCGAACTATCTGCGATACTCTTGGACAGGATTTAACATGATCTCTATTCTTCTAAGTTTTATTTTGTCGATTATAGGAGTGCGTTGCAACAAGGAGAGATGGCTTATTAAAAATAATACCATATGGATAAGCAGTTTCTGGATGCTTATGGTTATAGGAATTATCACAATTGCCCTTATCTCCAATATCCCAACAGTAGGATTATAAACCTTTTAGAAGAAACTGTGGCTCTTTTTGACAGATTACTCCGCCAAAAGGAGCCATTTCAATTTTCTGATACGCGAGAATTTTATTGTACTTCCCAGTACCCAAAACGCTTTCCATCTTTTCTAATAAGCCGCCCATTATCCTTCAGCCTGCTCATTGCCCTTTGTATGGACGGAACAGAAGTACCAAGAATTTCAGCCAATTCTTTCTGATTCAGGCTTGAATCTCTCCTTAATTCATCTAAAATCCTATCTTCCAAAACATCACCCAAAACATCACCCTGATGTTTTGGATTTTTGGATTCTGATATTTTGGCGCTCTCAAGTGCAAAGAACTTGACAGTTATATCATCACCCAGCACTTTATATTCCGGATCCGGTGTCCCTAATTCCTGACAAGCCTCACAGATCTTCTGAATTCCGCGTCCCCATGTTTCAATGTAACCGGCACGATAGAAAACATGGGCAATGGATGGATTAAAGGGCTCAGACTTATGAGGCTTCATCAGCGTATCTACTGTCCAGTTTTTCGGCAAAATACAGTTGTTGCTGATATACATAGCATCATCTTCAATCCGTATCTGAATAGGAATGCTTGCGGCGTAATTGTTATGTCCCAAAGCATTGTATATTGCTTCCCTCACTCCCTCTCGCGGGAATGGATATGTTTCTACCCTTACATCATGATCATAAGTAATCTTTGCTTTCAAATACTTTGTATATATCAGATCGATCACCTTGTCAGCTATATTGAAAAGCGACCCCTCCACAGTATCCTAATACTGCAGATCAGAGCCTTCGCCAAACTTTCCGATCTTGACATAGCTTCCTGTAATGATCCGCCCTGGCTTCCGATAAAAGAGCATTACCGCATCCCGTTTCAGTTTTCCGTCCACCAGAAGATCCAGATGATCCATCAATTCATCGTTAGGGATATCTAAATCTTCCTTTTCCATCCTTTGCTTACGCAGTGCTTCGCGCTTAAATATCTCAATGCTGTTCTGATCCAGATCCTCAATACCGATATTATCTACAGGAACAGCATCCCATAAAAAACCGGTCTTGTTCCGGATAAATTCCGTAAGCGCAAATCCCTTCAACTGCTGGTTTGTAGCACCGCTCCGGTAATGGTATTCGCCATGATAATTGACGGGATAGCTGCTTGGCTCAACACGGATCTCCACATAATCCTTGCCATCCTTTGTCTTTTTATTGACATCGGAAACAATTCCAAGAACCGTCTGGATCTTATTCGGGATATCCTCCAGCAGCTTTTTAACATTCTGCACGCCAACGACATTCCCTGCGTCATCAATGCCAATATATATAGTGCCTCCCTGAGCGTTGGCAAAACCGCACACCCACTTCAGGTATTCATCCCGCCAGGACTCTTTATATTCAATGTTTTGACTTTCTGCCATAAACAATAACCTCCACACTATATTCTCAACTCAGTGCTATTTCAACTTCACCAGTCAAAATCTGTATTCTTGCCTTTCGTATACATCTTTATGAATTGATCTGCAAACTTCTTCACTAGTTCTCTATCTATAGATGTTTCTAAAGTCTCCCCATTATAATTTGCTGCTTTTGTCCAGTTATAGGGTCCATGCATCACATATTCCATATCTACAATGCAGAATTCCTTCATCATCAACGCCACGCTCATAGATATTTTGTGATAAACGCTTCTCAGATTCTCTAAGTTTAATGGGAGCATCGGTTCTCTCCATGTAAGATATTCTTTCCTCTATAAGTTCCTGTTTTCGCGTTTGTACAGCAAAATACCCCTGTGCAAAAGCAATCTGCTCTTTGCGTGGGTCACCGTTCTCAGCAATGAGATAGCAGGCATAGCGGGTAAGCATATAATCATCCACTGGTCTCCTCGCCTTACTGCCTATTTCGACCATTTTGCTGACGTCAGCAAAATGGTCTGATAATCCCATTGTTATCACAGGAAACTTTTGCCTTTTCTATAATCTTCTCAAAATTTCGCCATTGAGCATATTCAAGCAGTTCCATCAACTCTCGGGCATACCAAAACTCCACGCCATTCTCTTCATGCCTGATATCATCAAATTTTTTCTTATATAATGTTATAACTTTCTTCTCCATATCTATCCCCTCCCACTATTTGCTGCCTTTATCATAGGTTTTCCAAATCATCCAACTTCTTCAGCGTTTCCATATAAGCCACAAGCCTCTTTTGCTGTTCCTCCCTTAAATTATGATAATTATCGATTATTTGAATATCATATGGTGTAAAACGGCTTTCCGGATTTGATGTAGCAATATCCTCCTCATCATCAATTCCTTTACCTGTCAGAAGCTGTTCCGGAGTAACCTTTAAAACGTTACAGATATCCATTACCTTATCTGCGGAAGGACAGGAACCCTTCTTTTTCCACTCACTGATGGTAGAGTTGGCAATACCTATTTGCCTTGCAAATTCCACCTGTGTCATATTTCTCTGCTTTATAAGTTTTATGATTCTTTCGGTAATTGTCATAACGCCCTCCCTAATTTCAGTATATTGAATTTCATTTACATGAATTTATTCTAACATCAAGCTCGTATGACATCAACTACAAAATCATGCAGTCTTCTTCAAACCTGCCCTTATTCCGGATAGCTTTGAATAGGCCTTTAGGTTTTCTGCACTCAATACATATTTTTTCTCACATATTATTATATGAGTTTTTTGTATTGGGGACGATCAAAGTTCTTACCGGACATCTTGTCAAGATAGATACATTCCTCGGAAATACCTATTTTCTTTAGTTCCAGAATCTGTCTTTCTTCATTTTGTTCTCGGGTAGATACCCTTGCATAACCGTAAAGCATTTTTCAATTCCTCCATAATATATTTGCAGTAAATCACAACCACCCGTCAAACGGGTGGTTTGCTCTGAGGCTATAAGTGTAACGCGTCGAATTAATCTTCCCACCTACCGCAGGTTTGCCGCAGATTAATTTCGGCTCCTCCTATATATTGTCTATCTTAACGTGCAGTTTTATACCGCACGTTTTTTTCTGTGCTTATTGAC
>JAGAXP010000198.1 GCA_017940955.1 Oribacterium sp. | reverse complement strand
TTTTGCAAATAAGTCAGATTCGAAGGTTGATTACAGCCTGATCATGAAAAATGTTATCTTCATGTATCTTAAGTCAAAGGATTACAACATCTCCACAGGACGAATCGGAAAGAGGGAGTGTGATTTTGTCCTTTCTGAGATTATTAACTCAGACGATCTTGAGAACTACGTGACTAAGAATGAACAAGGTGCAGCTTTAAAAAGGTCCGGTAGTGGCGGAAAGAGCAGGGTTATCGCCCAGGTGGTGACCAGGAACGCAATCACCGAAAGACTCAGGGCAGTTAAAGAAAAGGCTGATGCCAGGGCCAGAGAGAGTGCCATGGCGGCAGTCAGTCAGAAAAGATTTGTCATGAAGAACACAGGGGAGCTTGGAACATCAACAGGTTTCAGTGAACCCAGCTCACTGACGGAGGTTCTGGAGCGATATCTTAATGAGAACTATAAAGATATAGTCGAGAAGAAGGAGAAGCTCGAGACCATTGAAAGGTTTGAAGTTGATGACAAGGCTTTTGAGAGCGCCCTTGAGGCAGATGGCTACGGGGTTTCAGACGAAAAGACATACAGCTTCAAGACTTCCGATGAAGAAGCATATGGTTACAATGCTTCTGATGAGTTGATGGAAGAAGATGATCAGGTATCTTCTCATACTGAGGAGAAACAGAAAGTAACGGTTATCTATCGATATATCAAGTTTACTTTTTCAACAGCAGATCCATATACGGAGCGTCTGGAGTATGCCGCGCTTGACAGCATAAGAGACAATTATCCGAAATATATGCTTACTATGGATTCGAAGACACAGGAGCATAACGATATAGTGCATCTCAATGTCATTGAAGCTTTAAAAAATGAGTATAAATTCTGATAGCAGGAAAATAGAATAGTAGTATGAAAAGAAGGGGACCGGCGCGAGCCGGTCTCTTTTCTGTATATAAGGACTTCTGACAGGGAAATGCCGGATTTTCATATGGATATTATGCGGATAAAATGTGGATAAAGGACTTTCGTATCAATCGAAAAACTTGATAGCGTATAAGCTATGAAATATAATGAGACAGTAATTGGAAAGAGTATCTGTGATATTGAAGAATGGGTATGGTTCCTGGCTTTAATACACGGTATTTTTTTAGTGAGCCGGATAGATCTGCATCAGTATGTAAGAGATAAACGACGAAAAACATGCGTTTATAGAGTCGGATAGATGTGCATCTATGTGTCAGATATTAAGGCTCAAAAACAGCGTTAATAGATGAGGAGGAAATTATGAAAAAGAACAAATTAGTAAGGCTTGTAGCGGCAGCAGTTCTTGCCGGATCTGTACTTGTGGGCTGCGGAAGTTCAAAAACAGAGACAACTGAAGCTGCTGCAACAGCAGCAGAAGCAGTAACCGAGGCTTCGACAGAAGCTGTTGCCGAAACATCAGAAGAGATGAAGACTTCAACAGAAGCAGCTACTGAGGCAGCAGCTGAAAGCACACAGGAAAAGAAAGCAAACGAAGAATCAAAGGAAGGAGAGGCTTCAGCTTCAGACGAGACAGCCGAGACAGAAGCATTCGGAGACACCTCTGAAGGAGCAGTAAGAATTGGTTCTCTCAAGGGACCTACCACTATGGGGCTTGTAAATCTCATGAATGAGGTTGAGAACGGTGAAAAGAGCGGTTATCTCTTCGAGATGCAGACACAGCCGGATGTTATCCTCGGTAAGCTTGTGAAGGGAGAACTTGATATTGCACTTATACCTGCAAACCTTGCAGCCATTGCTTACAACAAAACAGAGCAGGGAGTCAGTGTTATAGATATAAACACACTTGGCGTCCTTTACTGTGTTACAGCAGATGACAGCATCAAGTCAGTTAAGGATCTTTCCGGAAAGACGCTTCTTTCCACAGGCCAGGGTGCAACACCTGAGTATGCAATCAACTACCTTCTTAATAAAAATGAAGTAACAGACTGTACTCTTGAGTTCAAGTCTGAAGCAACTGAGATTGCAGCCCTCCTTCAGAATGACCCTAACCTGATCGCAGTTCTTCCTCAGCCCTTTGTGACTGTAGCGATTGCCCAGAATGATCAGCTTAAGGTTGCTTTCTCTCTTACAGATGAGTGGGATGCAGTTTCACCTGAATCAAAACTCCTCACCGGAGTTACAGTTGTTCGCAATGATTTTCTTTTAGCCAATGCTGACAAAGTGGAGGCCTTCATCGAGGATCACAAGTTAAGCACCGAAAAGGCCAATGAAGACATCGAAGGTACATCGGAGCTTGTTGCAAAGTACGGAATCATAGCAAAGGCACCCATTGCGGCAAAAGCCATACCGAACTGTAATATCGTTGCAATAACAGGTGATGAAATGAAGACAGATCTTTCCGGATATCTTCAGGTTCTCTTTGATCAGAATCCTAAGTCAGTAGGCGGAAAGCTTCCCGGAGAAGATTTCTACAAAACTGCGTAAAAAGGACACACCACGGGTATGTTTAAGAAATCTTTAATCGTGGTTTTCTGGCTATTGATATGGCAGATGACAAGCCTTCTGGTACATAACAACATAATGCTTGCAGGCCCCGTTAACACAATCATGGCTTTAAAACGAATGATTTTAACGGGGGAATATTGGCATTCGATAACTTTTTCGGCTGTAAGAATTATGGGTGGATTTTTTATCGGCTCGATCATAGGTATATTACTGGCGTGGCTGTCTTATAGGGAGAAGTATGTGGAGGATGTTCTGAAACCCTTCATCACTACATTGAAGGCTATTCCTGTTGCGAGTTTTGTTATCATTCTGCTCATCTGGGCAGGCAACAAAATTTTATCCCTTTATGTCAGCGCACTGGTGGTCGTTCCGCTTCTTTATCTGAATACTCTAAGCGGTCTTAAGTCAACGGACCCTAAGCTTTTGGAGATGGCAGAGGTCTTCAGGATGCCGATGCTGAGGAAGCTTCGTTACATTTACTTACCTTCTCTGTATCCTTTCTGGCATGGCAGTTTGCAGGCGGCCCTGGGTATGGCATGGAAAAGCGGTGTTGCAGCAGAGGTTATCGGGCAGCCGCTGGGATCCGTGGGAAACGGACTGTATCAGTCAAAAATATATCTTGAAACGGCTGATCTTTTTGCCTGGACCATAACCATCATACTGACGGCATTGATTCTTGAAAAACTGATGCTTGCTGTTCTTGGAAAATGTATTAAAACATAGTGTGATGGTGGTTATAGGTTAGAAATCGGAGAATAAACAAATCACTACTCTATGAGTCATTTATATTTATCTGAGTGCCGGATATCAGAACTTAAAAGCAGTTACATATAGAAGAGTAATGTTTTATTTAATATGAATGTAGTTGTGATAGTGAGGTAAAAACTGTGCTTATTCAGTTCAGGGACATTACAAAAATTTATGACGGAAAGAAGATCCTGAACCGGGTGAATCTGTCAATCGATACAGCCTCGGATTCGAAGGATGTTCTTTTGAAAGGACCGTCGGGAATCGGTAAGACTACCCTATTACGGATAATAGCAGGAATAGAGACTGCTGACAGCGGAAGCATTGAAATCACAATGGGAGAAGCTGCCGGTGGCGGAAAAAAACTCCGCATAGGTATGGTTTTCCAGGAAAACAGGCTTTTGGAGCAGTTTTCCGCAGTGGAAAATGTTACCTGCGTGGATTCCATGATCTCCCGGACAAGAGCAGTAGAGGAACTCAAAAAGGTTCTGGAAGAAGAGGCATTGGACAAACCCGTAAGAGAGCTGTCCGGTGGAATGCAGAGACGAGTCGCTATCGTAAGAGCTATGCTTCCTGCTTCGGATCTTCTCATTATGGATGAGCCACTGACAGGCCTTGATCCTGAAACCAGGGACAGAGTGATAAGGTATATCCTGGAAAACAAAGGCAGAAGACCGCTTATCATGGCAAGCCATGATACTGAAGGACTTCCGAAGATGCGGGAACTGGCATTAGTGTAGAATTGGTGTATGGTCTCCTTGCATAATTGAAGATAAAGGATATTGAAGATGTTGAAATCGACATTTGCATAGAGTTGATTCTAAATACACATATGACAGGATTAAGGATATGGGAGCTTTTACTGTTATGGAGAGGAGGAAAATGTACGACATCGGACCTTATACAATAGAAGATAATCAGAAAAGAGAGGATAGGACAGAGCTCATTGACGGATACATATACAAAATGAAGTCCTATCTTCCTGTTTACGGAATCTACCTCAGGAATCTTTACGGCATGATCAATAAGGCTTGCAGTGAGGGTGAAGAGTATGGAAGACCCTTCATGTTTGTTGGTGTGAGGCTTGATAAGGATGATAAAACCGTCATAGTTCCTGATATTTGCGTTGTGAAGGATGAGGAACAGGTCGCCGGAGGGGAGTTTGTTGAAGGTGCTCCCAGAGTTACCATAGAGTTTTTGGGAAGTGACCTGGAAGATCGAAAAAGGGATCTCTATCTTAAGCTTTTGAAATATAAGGAAGCCGGAGTTCGGGAGTACTGGATCGTGGATGTGGAGCATAAGAATCTGATGATTTATGACTTTCAGGAGATAACACTTCCGAAATTCTACAGCTTTAACGATGAAGTGCCGGCAGAAAACATTATGACAGGACTAAAGCTGGACTTTAAAGAGCTTGAGGAAAAGGTAAAGAAATTTTATGAAGCAGCGGAATTTGCCAGGAAGGTAAAGGAGAAAAAGGCTGCCGGGAAAAATTTAAATTGAAGCTTTAGGGTTTTGACAAGAAAGAGATGGATAAAAAACATTTCCAAACGTCAAAACCCTTTTTTGGACTGAGTGAAATTAGTCATATGGTCGCGAAAAGAGAAAAAGGTGGAAAGAGTAAAACTATGATAGAAAAGAAAATAGAGAAGATGCTGAAATACAAGGGATTATTTACTTAGATAACTCAAACTTCCCACACCCAAAAGGTGTGATGCACCTTGAAAACTCTATACTTTAGACAAATAAAAAGGCATAGGTCGCTTTCAAATAAGGTATAATGAATTTACCACAAAACATTTACCAAGAAAGGACTTACGCCA
>JAGAXP010000197.1 GCA_017940955.1 Oribacterium sp. | reverse complement strand
TCATAGAAGCTCTTGATCCAACGAAGGTATACTCTGAACTCTTCCTCGTTGATTGAGTAGTCGTCATTAAGTGGTACTGATACTGCAGGGAATATTGTCTTGAAATTCTTAACCTTAGCCATGATTGTTTTTCTCCTTATTGATTATCGAAATTATTTTTAGGGTGATTCTTTAACTGCATCAGCAAGGCGCCGTTCGCTGTCTGCAATCGTTTGTATTTCTTATGGTTAAGTTATATCACCGGCTGCAAACGTTTGCAACACCTATGCGTTCTACTGCAAAAAGTTGCATATAGCCTGCAATAAGTTGTATAAATTGTTATTTATTGCTATTTTAATCATACTTAATTGTGCATTATTAACATCATTGGCAGTTCTTTCTTTATATACATCCATGAACCGGTAAGCTCTGCAATCGTTTGCATCCTAGTTTTTCTCCCAGTCCTCATCTATTCCTTCTTCCAGCAGTTTGCAGTACTCCTCATAGCTTATATAACAGCCGCCCATGCTCTCCAGGTGATCTGTGTGGAACTGACAGTCTATCATATTGAAGCTCTTATCCTCCAGGAACCTTGCAAGGAAAATGAGCGCAAGTTTAGAGCCGTTTTCTTTTATGCTGAACATGCTCTCCCCAAAGAAACATTTGCCTATGGAAACACCGTATAGTCCTCCCGCAAGTTCACCATCGATAAATGACTCAACGCTCGTGGCATAACCTGCCCTGAAAAGTCTTCCGTAAGCCGCCTCCATTTCATCCGAGATCCATGTACCCTCCTTGAACTCTCTCTGAAGTCTGCATCTGTGCATGGTATCCGCAAAATCTCTGTTCAGCTTGATGCCGATATCATGATGCCTGATGAATTTTCTCATGGAATGTGAAATGTGTATTTCCGAAGGTCTTATGATATATCTCTTATGGGGACACCACCAGAGAATTTCATCTCCGGGATCGAACCAGGGAAAAATCCCATTGGAATAAGCAAGCAGAAGCCTGCCCAGGGAAAGATCCCCTCCTACTGCAAGAAGTCCGTCCTCCTCAGCTTCTGAAGGCATGGGAAACCATATTTCTTTTTCGTCTAACCGATATATCGCCATATCTAAATCTCTATCTGTCTGATTATCAACTTGTTTCGCAACCGCCCAGATGACATCTTTTCTGCTAACGACCGATTCCTGCTTTTATCCAAAACATCTCTCATTAAGCTCAGTGCAGCATAACACGTCTTATTTCTTCAATGCTCACCTTATACAATTCCATCGCAGAATTCGAGAACACACTGACAGCGAAGTTTTCCATTTCTTCCGAATACACATTCAGACCTTCGTATCGCTGCCACTCCGGACTGTTACTTACACTAAGGAAGTCCTTCCCGACTAAATCGTATATAAGTCCGCTTCCATGATATTTTCCGTAGGCCTCCTTCAAAGTCCAGACCCTGGCAAGTGCCCTTATGGCAGCATCCCCATCCGCGGTCTCTCCAAAAGCCTTCATCTCATCCTCAGTCAAAAACCGCTTTTTTACCTGTGTTAATATCTCCGTATAATTCTGTACATCGATACCGACCACGTCCTTATCCACAACACAGGCGAGAGCATTGTCACAATGAGAAAAATTGAAACAGATATCAGACCCCTCTATATGTGGTTTGCCGGACCTGTCATATAATAGTTTCGGTTTTTCCCGGATGCCGTATTCCTTTTTCAGCGCGTACCTGAGAAGTATATAGGCGAAGGTACACAGAATCTTATCTTTATAGAATCTGTATCTCTCCGCCTTTTCCCGCCTGTCGTCATCCAGCAGCTCCGCCCAGTCAGAAAGTGGTTCATTTAAATTTTTAAAATCCGCAGAAAGCAAATATATCATTCTGTCTCCCTTGTTGGTTTTACATCCCCTGTAATCCGGATCAGAGTATTTCTTTATTATCACTCTCGCCCATGGTTCAATACTCCATACCGATAATTATAACTAAAAACACACAAAGAAATCCACCGGGGACGGTTCTCGCCGGCGAGAACCGTCCCCGGTGGATATTTATGCATCTTGATAATCCCGTATAATAAGCAATTTCCCATTAATCACTCATACAGCTTACCGGTATTTTCATCTTCCTCCCTGCCCTTGAAGGTAAGCTCGGGGTTTTTGATGCTGACTTTCGTATATGGAGGTACCGATTCAGTGATGAATGAGCTGCCTCCGATAGTGGAATGCTCGCCGATAACTGTATCTCCTCCGAGTATGGAGGCATTGGAATAAATCGTAACGTTGTCCCCGATGGTCGGATGTCTCTTGATTCCGGAAAGCAGCTGACCCTTTCTGGTAGAAAGCGCACCCAGGGTTACGCCCTGATAAATCTTCACATTATTGCCGATCTCCGTAGTCTCACCTACAACAACGCCGGTTCCGTGGTCGATAAAGAAGTATTCTCCGATCTTTGCACCGGGGTTAATGTCTATACCGGTGTGAGAATGTGCATACTCCGTCATCATTCTTGGAATAAAAGGAACACCCAGTAGATAAAGCTCGTGGGCTATCCTATATACAAAGATCGCGTTAAATCCCGGGTATGAAAAAATGACCGCTTCTTTGCTGCCGCTGGCGGGATCACCGTCA
Source organism: Oribacterium sp. (assembly GCA_017940955.1). The sequence continues at coordinate 10,969 of JAGAXP010000197.1, read as the reverse complement.
TAAGCTGCATCTACATCAGTAAGAAGTATCCTGAGGATTTCGGGGAAACGCTCTGCAAATTTATAGCTTATTTCCTCGGCTTTTGCATTGATCTCCTCAGAAAAACCCTGATCCTCCTTGCCGTACCGAAGTGCGATAACAATCTGTTTTTTAAGCTCCTCGATAACAGAGCTGATCATCTCTCCTGCAAAATAATGAGATGTGGTTTTCTCAAATGCAACCTGCCCAAAGTAGCCCGGGAACATTAATCTTCTTATGGCTTTTATTATAACGATGATCCTGTCCCTGTCAGGAAGTCTCCTTTTTCCCAAAGCATTCAAAAGATCAACATCTTCGTAATTCTTATTGATAATATCTACAAGGTCGCTAAGCTTCCTGTTCTTCTCTTCGTCAGTCATCATGTAACCGGTTCTCCTCGAAAGTTTCTTTATTTTGTCACTTTAATGTATTAGCATAATTTGCTGTATAAGTCCAGTGTCAGACAAACTGGCCCAAGATGTACGAAATTGCGCAGCATCCGTATACGGAAAGACAGGCACCTGTCCCATCATGCATCCAAAGAATATAGTTGCTTTTTCCATACCCGGGAACGTTGAATATGGTCCCCCATTGTCACGCCACCTTAAGTGTTCAAGTTACCGGTTTCAATTAACCCCATGGAATCTCTCCACTGAGTGCGCGGAAGGCTGAATCTACGGTCCGGATCGCGTTCAGCGCCAAGGCCGTGTTCCGCCAAAACATCCATAAGTGCGTTTACATAAACCGAAATATCGAAATGAGCCAGACAATTAATCTGGAAACTGCCGTTATGTTCGATGATATTAAGGTGCAGTTTGCCTTCCATCGGAGGAGCGCACAGGAAATGTATACCTGTAATCTGCGGTGTGTACTCTGTAGTGTGCAGGGATCCGATATAATCAGTATAGAATGTGTCATGGCAGATCATGGACATGGATTTATTTGATTGCTCTACAGTTTCCCAATAATCTCCGGGAGTTGTCATGCGTTCGATATACTTTGGACCCATGATATTGTTGTAAACAGTCCTCAGTATATTGGGATTGAGCTGCATTTTCAACACACCCCTGAGCGCAGCCGCCTTTTGTTCAAAGGGCATCGCATCCATAGGTGTACCGGTTATGGGCAGCAAAACACGGTTTGAACAGTTCTTGAAGGTCTTTGGACAATCCAGAATCTTACGGGCCGACAGTGGAATGTTGGCAACGATTGGAGCATCACATTCCGGATGCACTTTTTGAATGGCTTCGCAAACCAGCATTGATATCACCACTGATGGTGAAGAGTTAAGTCCCTTTACAAATGACATCAGTTCTCCGGAGGGTATCCGGATACCATAATCCCGCACTTCATCCTCCGGTCCTTCCTGCGTTTCAGGAAGACTGTAAGGTTTTTTCTGCGAACCGCCTTCAGGCATTTTAAATTCGGGATCTACCGAATATTTCACAGTAATGGGATCAAGGGTTTCCGCATCAGTCATCGGATCCAGGTGAGTCCGAATGCCGTTTGGATCATATTCCTTACCGTCTTTCAGGCAGTAATAATAATAGATCACAGTCTCCAAAAAGAAATATATTCCCTGTCCGTCACAGAAACCGTGAAACATGGTAAACCAGGTAGTATGATCATCCCAGGTAACATCAAGCATGTGATAATTTGTTTCCTTCCCGCCAACCTGTCGGATGCCATGAAAATGTGCGGCCTCCATGGGCAGTGGATTCTCCGCGTAGTAAAAGGCGCGGCCGTCATTAACAAATGTATCTGACAGATAAGGCATACGTTCCAATGTGCGGTCCAGAGCCTTCTGCAGCAGGTCACCGTCTACAGGATCCCGGTGGTTGATTTCCACGGCATAAGCTTTCAACTGTTTGGACGTGTAAAGATAAGGGGAAGACGACAGGGCCAGTTCCTTTTTCAGAAAAGTCGGACGGTTTATACTCATAGTTTACTCATCTCCTTTACTATTTATCAGAAATTGCTGGATATTAATGTCTTTCTCATACAAAAAATCCATGCAATATTCGGGTTTTCCTTTTACATAATCGGTGTAAAAATTATTGACGGCTTTTAGGATGATTTTTGCACTCATGGAAGTATCGCGCCTCTTGTCGATGAAATATTCAGCTCCGTCATCACTAAACGTAATGCGAAGCCATTCCGGCATCAATGTAATCTTTACCCGGATATCCCCCGCATTGGAATATGCATCCATGATGCGCTCAGTCAGCATTTCTTCCACAGCAAGACGTATAGACATGATTCGCCGCTTGCCGAAGCCCACATCCTCTGCCAGTTCGCTTACAAGACTGGTAACCGGTACTATTGCGTAACGGCTGTTTTTAACCGTCAGTTCAAATACGGTAATGCCTCCCGCCAGCTCTTCATTAACCATCATTCGCTTGAGCCGATTCAACAGATCTGTATGAAGGGCACGTTGATCAAGCTTCCCGTTTACATTAAGAGGAAAACTGTCATACAGGAAGATATGGGAAGGGATTTTGAAGCGGGCGATCATACCGCGCAGACGTTCTTTGAAGCCTGCTTCATCGAAGCTTGCACCTCCGTCAGTCATTGTGATGCAGGCTTCCACACTTTCTCCATAGATGGGATGAGGCACTCCCATGACCTTAGCCTCCCGGATATTGTCAAGCTGGTTCAGTGCATTCTCGATTTCGGAAGGAGAAATATTTTCACCACCGCGAATTATGACATCCTTGATACGGCCGGCAAGATACAGATACCCTTCTTCATCAAATAAACCGAGATCGCCGGTATGAAGCCATCCTTCATCATCCACGGGCTGTTTATCCTTTGGAAGATTGTAGTAGCCGTTCATGAGATTCCGGCCACGTGCGACCACCTCTCCGATTTCGCCCTGGGGCAGGAATCCTCCCTTCCCATCCGAGATGCGAATGTCCAGATCGTCAACAGCCTGACCCACAGTCTGGGCGCGCTTTTCTACCATATCGGTTGGTCTCACCATAGTCAGCGGAGCGGCCTCGCTCTGACCGTACATGTTGAGGAATGTTGCATTGGCATACTCCAGTTCCAACCGCATCATCTGTACAGGCGTGGACATACCTCCCGCGATCATACAGAGATGCAGATAAGGTACAACCTTCTCCTCGAAATCCTCCGCTTCACTGAGACCTATATATACCGCGCCAACGGCCGCTATGTCGGAAATACGGCAGGCGTCGATCATGCGGCTCAATGTGTCCGGCTTGTAATTTGAAGGCAGACAAACCGTGCTTCCGCGGCAAAGGTAGGCAAAGCTCATTAGGAGACCAAGGATATGAAACAATGGAACTGCTATGCACACGCTGCGACCGGCATATTCGCTTATATTTCTGTTAAAAACCTCTGCATCAAAACTCAAAGCCTGCTGAGAGATTTGAACAGCCTTTGGCTGGGAAGTGGTTCCTGATGTAAAAATGATAAACGCGGTTTCTCCCGCTTCTTCCTCGCTCCGGACATCCGGTTCTTCCGTCGCATCCCGGAATGTTCGTGCCAGATTCTGTACCGAGGATCGGATGTCCAGACAGCATTCCGTCGGAATGTCCGTCATGGAAGCGAACTTCTGCATGGCGGACGGATCCTTTTTTGTTTCTGCATTGTCTCCGCAGAGTATAAAACGGGTTTCTGTCATATTCAGAAGATCCGCTGCCTCCTGACTGCTCATACTGTAATTCACCAGTACAGCAGTACCGCCTGCCCTGACAATAGCCAGGAAGGCAATCAGCCAATTTGATGTGTTGTAGCCCCACAGTGCGACGCGACTGCCCTTACGGACACCCATTTCCCGCAGCTTTCTGCAAAGGCCATGGATTCCTCTTTCCATTTCTGCATAGGTGCAGCTTCCATCGGCATCCGTGATTGCGATACGTTCCGGGTATTCCCGACAAATTCGTGCAGACAGTAAATTGCTGTTCATATTACTTTATCCTTCCTTGACGTCATTCAGGATTAGTCCTCTTCAAACAATATAAGTGTATTTCGACACAATGATTATACTTGATAAGCAACTCCGGTTTGTAAGAACCATATTTTTCAGAGGGGCACTTCGCCCCTTATTATTCTTATAAATCATAAGCCATAAGAGGAGATTTAACAAAAAAATGGACGGTTCTCAATGAGAACCGTCCATTTTAATTATCAGAATCGTTTATCAAGCTCCGTAACAAAGCTCCGTTGCAACTCCATTTGCAACTGTTATATACAGAACCGGTCCGGTGCTGTATATAAAATCTGATTTACTCATAGCATGAAAACCTTCTTCATCACCTTCACCATACCTGGTTTGACCGTTAAGTTTAAACTGATATGTACCGTAACTCATCTGAGTCGTGTTCTCCCAATTATCACCAGGATAATAAGCCAGGGTACCTGTAACTGTCAGAACATCACCACTGATCGAAACAGAGTCCAGATGTGTTATACCATAGCCACTGTCATATAAGGAACCATAGTATGTTCCTGATGTAGTTACATATGAAGAACTGCTGCTTGAACTACTGTAACCGCCCGAGTATCGTGACGGCTGATGATCCCATTCCCCATCATAACCCACATAATATCCGTCCGGTGTCCATGAGTTCACAAGCATTTTACCGGTACTGCCAAGATAATAATTGCCAACCCATCTATCGGTCACAGGATATCCATTATCGCCGATATAGTACCAGTCGCCAAAGTCATCATCTACCCAATATCCGGCAAATGACGTAATAGATAAAATTGACATGATAAGAGCCAGAACAACCGCAAATCTAAGTGCTTTAAAATTTTTACTTCGCATGTTTACCTCCTGAAATCTGATATACAAAAAATCACGAACTTCTTGTCTCTAACATTTATATCGGCGACGTTCCGGTTTTATATAAACACTAATAAGGGAGGGTTCTCACTCGAGAACCCTCCCCCGTTAAATGTCCGTAAACACGGACTATCTGTTTTTTACTGAAGCACAAATCCACCGTTAGGTGAGATAACCTGACCTGTGAGATAAGGAGCCTTAAGGATATACTCAAGGGCACCTGCGATATCGGAAACGTCACCGATATATCCCTCAGGAATTGTTCCGGCAAGAGCATTGAGCTCGTCCTGGTTAACGCCGCGAAGCATATCTGTCATGATCATGCCCGGAGCGATGGCATTGGCACGTATGCCTCTTCCTGCAAACTCAAGTGCAAGGGCTCTGGTGAGACCGATAACGCCGGACTTGGCTGCGCAGTAATCTGCCTGGTTGATAACACCTGTAAGTCCGCCAACTGATGAGATGTTTACGATCATTGCCTGATGCTCCTTGTCGGAGTGGTTGATCATGTGAGGAAGAACCAGATGAGTCATATGTAAAAGGCTCATAAGATTGGTTGCGATAACCTTCTCATACTGCTCGTGGGTAATGTCTATCCAGTTACAGTTGTTGGTGATACCTGCGTTGTTTACGAGAACGTCGATGTTCTCACCGAACTTGTCAACCGCAGCCTTAACGAGAGCCTCACAGTCCTCGTACTTGCTGACATCTGCTCTTACAACCAGAGAATCTACGCCGTAATCCTTCTTAAGCTGCTCTGCGATTTCCTCTGACTTTGCCTTTGAAGACTCACTTACGTAGTTAATGACTACATCATAGCCAAGCTCTCCAAGCTTAAGAGCCATTGCCTTTCCTATACCACGTGAACCTCCGGTGATTATTGCTGTTTTTGCCATATTAGGCCTCCTTAAGATCGTTTATTTATTAACATTGTACCATTATACATCTTTTTTACCAATTTTTCTTATATTTTTTTGTATATCGTATCCAGGATAAAATGAATCGCGAGTGCTCCGATGCACATCGAAATAAGATAAATTATGATCCCCAGCGGTCTGCCCGTTATGGCATCTATATCCCTGAATACAATCTGAGAACTGTTATGATATGGGGAAATGTAGAACATATCGCAATCACCCAGCTCATGGAAGATAACATTTATTATCTCTGCCATGCTCGAAAGAATCAGAAAAAGTGGAAGTGTACTTACAAATCCGGAGATTCCCGGAAGTGCTAAACCATTAAACGTGATATACAGAGACAGCACCAGCATAAGCACATGCCATATAAATCCATGGGCTGTCAATGCAGCGTACCCCGGGTGTATGAGTCCGTCATGCACGATGAGCGCCATAATACCACCAAGAAATCCGTAATCGCGTATGAAAGTAAGAATCTCTGCTCTGAATCTTTCAGTACTTTTATGACCTGCCAAAGCCGCATACATAAGGCAAAGGTACATAGGCATAGAGCAAAGCTGAAAAGGAAAATACCATATCTCATAGCTCCCGCCAAACTCAACTTTCCATATCATAAGTTGCTTCCATATCTCCATCAGCAGCAAAACGATTCCAAATATGATAATTACTCTGTCTGTATCCTTTTTATTTTTTGAAACCATAATGCATTTATTAACCATGTGATAAATATTCAATCATTAAGCCCGCCATATATGCATGTTTTTCTTGATGAAAAGGCTCAGCAAAATCGGCCGCCTTTTTCGCAGTATTTTCAAGATGTTCCTTAACTAATTGTTCTCTTCCATCTTCCGTAATATGTGCAAGATACATCCTTTTTCCTCCGATGCAACTTCAAAATCCCATTATTATTTTTCCGAAGAAGTAAAGTGTCCGTTCTGTGATTCAACAACAACATATTAGATATTTCACGACCAAAAAATCTTATGTATATTATCTCATTAATTGTGTATAAATTCAGCAAATTATATAGTTTTGTCACGTGCTACAAAGATACTTGTTATCCCTTTTCTTATGATTAAACTCTACATCATTGAACATGCAAAAAAATGTACGTAAACACACGTTTGGATTGTTTGTAAAACTAAAATATTGAATAAAGCTCATATATTTGGAGGTTTTCGCCTTTTTTATAAAGATTTCTCCATTTATCTCGCAATTATTGCTTATTTTTGGAATTTTTGTATAATCCTTATAGGGACATAATTTTTCAATTAAGGGTGAACAAGATGAAAATCATAGGTAGAAAGCTTGAAAAAAGAGAATTGGAGCAATGTGATAGATCAGGTAAATCCGAGCTGGTATGTGTTTATGGCAGAAGACGTGTTGGCAAAACTTTTTTAGTTGAACAGACCTTCGGGGATTACTTTGCCTTCCGGGCTACCGGACTGGAAAAAGGTAATACCCGCCAACAGCTTAAAGCTTTTAACCAAAGACTTATTGCAGCCGGTGCCAAGACTAATTCCACTCCAAAAGATTGGTTTGAAACTTTTTCAAGATTAGAGGAAATACTATCCGGAGAGAACATTATACTTTCACCACATAATAAAAAAATAGTTTTCTTTGATGAATTCCCCTGGTTTGCCACTGCAAGATCCGACTTTCTTTTGGCATTTGAAGAATTCTGGAACAGATGCGGCACACAGCACGGAGATATCTTATTTATAATGTGCGGTTCTGCCACCTCGTGGATTATTAAAAACGTCATTGACAACACCGGCAGTTTATATCATAGAGTTACAGCACAAATATTTCTTAAACCGTTCAGCCTAGCGGAATCTGAATCATTTTTTAAGGATAGAGAATTTGGATGGTCACGAGAGCAAATACTAGAATGTCAAATGGTATTCGGTGGCTTGCCGTATTTTATGGATTTATTGAATGGTGATGAAAGTTTCGGACAAAACATTGACAGACTACTATTTCGTCAATCCGCAATACTAAAAGACGAAACAATCAGATTACTGGAGGCCACACTCAAAAAATCTCCGATATATGAAAATATATTACATCTTCTTTCTCAGCATCTGTACGGGATGAAAAAATCTGACTGTCAGACTGAACTGAATGTGTCTGTCGGTTCATTTTCAAGAGCCACTGAAGACTTGGTAAAATGCGGTTATATAGCCGAATACAAACGGAATTATGAATCTGGAAACCCTCTTTATCTGCAGCTTGTTGACCCATTTCTGATGTTTCATTACCATTTCCTGTCACAAGATAATAAACTTAGCTGCTATGATGACCTGATATCAAACACAGGTGCCTACTCAAATTGGAGAGGCCATGCTTTTGAAACCTTATGTTGGTTTCACATTGCTCAGATAAAAAAAGCTCTTGGTATCTCCGGGGTGAAAACTTCGTCTTTCCCTTGGAGCAATCTCGAACAAAAAGATAGTGTTCAGATTGATCTGGTCATTGAACGGGCCGACAAAATCACAAATATATGTGAGATTAAATGTACCGAGCACCCATTTGTGATGACAAAGGATGTTGATTTATCGCTTATACGAAAAAGAGATATCTATCAGCAGAAAACCGGGACAAAAGATGCTTTAAAAATAGTAATGATATCAGCAATGGGACTTTCCGGCACGGCTCACACTGAACATATTTCAAACGTCATTACAATGGATGATTTGTTTGAACCATAGTAATAAGGACCGGTTCTTTTAGTTAAGCACCGGTCCTTTAAGTTTTTGAAAAAATATCTGAGATAATTCTCGTCGAAAAGAACCGTCCCCGACGGTCCGTAAATCGCGTATATGTCTGTCACAAGAACTCCACCACACCTGTATCGATATGGTAAACTGCGCCAACCACCTTCAGGCTGTGCTCATGTTCTTCTTTTATTATCTCCAGACTTTCTTCTACAGTCTCAATGCTATGCTTAACATTCAGTATGCAGGCCTTTTCCGGATCTGTTTCATCGCCTATAGCATAACGTATTTCATGAAGTATATATCTGATATACTTGTTATCATCATCGGGATGGAAGGCAGCACCGATGGCTCCGCAATTTGTATGCCCCATGATCACGATAAGCCTGGCGCCCAGATGGCTTGCGGCATATTCAATACTTCCCAGCTGATGATCGTCGATAACATTGCCCGCAACACGGATGACAAACAATTCTCCTATTCCTGCCGAAAAAATGGTTTCAGGGATTACTCTCGAATCTGAACAGGTCACAACAACAGCAAAGGGTTCCTGCCCATGACCTGAAGTTTTTAACCTGACTGAGGAGGATACATCACCGGTGCTAAGTCCGGTCTCAACGTATTTTTTATTGCCATTTTTAAGTCGTTCCAATGCTTTGTCCGCAGACATATTGATTTTATCGGTCATATTCATTTACCTCCATGAACTTTGGTTTGGCGATTTCTCTCATCCATTACATACACTATCAATCTTATCCAGCTCGTCCTTAGTAAATGTGGTGTTCTCCAGTGCCTTTATATTATCCAAAATTTGACCCGGTCTTGAAGCGCCAACAAGAACCGAAGTTATACAGTTATCCTTCAGAATCCAGGAAAGTGCCATTTCTGACAGCTTTTGACCGCGCTCAGCTGCTATCTCATTAAGGCTTCTTACTGCATCCCTCTTTTCGATTACCGTACTTTCTTTAAGGAATCTTCCGTCGGTACGGATTCTGCTGTCAGCAGGAATATCGTCAAGATACCTGTCAGTAAGGAGTCCCTGTGCAAGAGGTGAAAAACAAATGATTCCTTTCTTAAGTTCCTTCGCTTTCTCCTTGAGACCATTCTTTTCGATAGTTCTGTCAAGAATGCTGTAACGATTCTGATTGATGACAAAAGGAACCTTGAGATCACTAAGGATTGATGAGGCTTTTTCCAGAGTCTCACCGTTATAGTTCGATAATCCAACGTACAGAGCTTTACCGCTTCTTACAATCTGCTCCAAAGCTCCCATGGTCTCCTCCAGAGGAGTTTCCGGATCCATCCTGTGATGATAGAAGATATCTACATATTCAAGTCCCATTCTCACGAGAGACTGATCCAGACTTGCGATCAGGTATTTTCTGCTTCCCCAGTTTCCGTAAGGTCCAGGCCACATATCATATCCGGCCTTAGTGGAAATGATCAGTTCATCTCTGTAACCCGGAAAGACATTCTTCATTATCCTCCCAAAGTTGGTCTCTGCGCTACCCGGCTGAGGTCCGTAGTTGTTGGCAAGATCAAAATGAGTTATTCCGTTATCGAATGCTGTGGTACACATGTTGACCATGTTCTCATAATTTCCCGTATCTCCGAAATTATGCCAGAGGCCCAGTGAAACCTTAGGGAGCTTCAGTCCCGAATTTCCACATCTGTTGTACTCCATTTTTTCATATCTGTTTTCGCCGGCAGTGTACATCTCCTGACCCTCCTTATATTGTAAAATATTGCCCGATGCTTACTCCGAATGCTTTATCTTTCACTTCTTACTTTATCACAATTCCGCCATGTAGTTGTGATTTTTTCTTTAGGTTTTGGTTTTGTGATGATTTAGTGCTAGAATATACGCGCTATGATTTGAAGATATTTCTATGGCTACCGTTTCGATCCGGCCAAAACAGGAGTCTCTACAAATTTATTTTTTGGCCTATAACAAGGAATTACATATGATATTGACTATACTTAAAAAGAGCGCCTTAAACACACTAGGATTTGCAATCTGCTGCCTGATTATATCACTTATTTTTTATCATAATGTAGCCTGGGTGCGTTTTCTTCTTTGTAATGCAGTTTATTTTCTGATCAACTGCGTAATATATTGGTTTTCCTACAAGAACAGGAAAAAACGTAAACGTGCAGCAAGGGCAAAACGAATAACAAATACTGAAGACTAAAGTCAACAATATCTGACAAGAGCCTCCATTTTACATATATGTTTAACATACAGCTAAAATAGAGGCTCTAAATAAAAAAAGACGGGGACGAATAATCTCATTAAGATTAATCGCCACCGTCTGTGGTAACAATATTCAATTATGCTATGTCATTTTAACTTCCGGAATAACTTACTATCGCATCATCCCGGCATACTTGAATTCAACTGTCTATAAAGAACTGTTTTTCTTCTGCTTTCTCCGAATCAAGAATACAATACATGCGCCAATTACTACACCGATTGTGTTTAAGATCAAATCATCAAC
>JAGAXP010000196.1 GCA_017940955.1 Oribacterium sp. | reverse complement strand
CCTTTCTTAGGGTGAACTTCAAATCTTTGAGGTGGGTTTTGTAGATTTTTTCTATTTTTTCCCATTTTGAAATTTTTAGTTTACATGAGGGGTTTTGTAGATTTTTGGCAAAATCCGCTCAAAAATTTTTTTTAGTTTAGGGCCGTCTGCGAGGTCGGAGCTTTCCTGAATTGGGGTGTATGTCTACAATGAATGTTAATGACTTTTACAGATGAAGCACTCTGTCCTTGATCTCCTGGGTACGACCCTGGTTCCAGTACTGTGTGCCGATGTATCCGCAGGTTCTTCTGGCAACGGACATCTTGCTCTGGTCACGGTTTCCGCAGTTAGGGCACTCCCAAACAAGCTTGCCCATATCGTCCTCTATGATCCTGATCTCACCGTCATAACCGCAGCATTCGCAATAATCAGACTTGGTGTTAAGCTCAGCATACATGATGTTGTCATAGATGAACTTGATAAGACTGAGTACTGCAGGAATGTTATTCTGCATGTTGGGAACCTCTACGTAAGAGATAGCTCCTCCCGGTGAAAGCTTCTGGAAATCAGCCTCAAACTTAAGCTTGGTAAATGCATCTATCTCCTCACGAACATTTACGTGATAAGAGTTTGTTACATAGTTGTGATCCGTAACACCCTTGATGATTCCGAATCTTTTCTGAAGAGCCTTGGCAAACTTGTAGGTTGTGGACTCCATCGGTGTGCCGTAAAGTGAGTAGCTGATATTCTCTGCCTTTCTCCACTCTGCGCACTTATCATTCATATGCTGCATTACCTGAAGTGCAAATGGCTTAGCCTCAGGATCTGTGTGTGACTTTCCTGTCATGCGGACACACATCTCGTAAAGGCCTGAATATCCGAGAGAAATTGTTGAATAGTTGCCATAAAGGAGTTTGTCGATCTTCTCACCCTTCTTAAGTCTTGCGAGTGCTCCGTACTGCCAGAGGATAGGCGCAACATCTGAAGTTGTTCCCTTAAGTCTCTCATGGCGGAGTCTCAATGCCTTGTGGCAGAGCTCAAGTCTCTCATCGAAGATCCTCCAGAACTCGTCCATATCTCCGTGAGCTGAACATGCAACATCTACAAGGTTAATGGTTACAACGCCCTGGTTGAAACGTCCGTAATACTTATGCTTGCCTTCGGTATAGGTCTTGCTGTTGGACTTGTTGCCTGCATCGCAGAGCCCTTCTGCAAGTGATTCATTATCCGGTGTAAGGAAGGATCTGCATCCCATGCAAGGATAAACATCGCCCTTATATTCCTTCATCTTCTTAGCGGAGATGTAATCCGGAACCATTCTCTTGGCTGTGCACTTGGCAGCAAGCTCTGTAAGGTAATAGTATCTTGACTGAGGGTAAACATTATCCTCATCAAGCGTGTAGATGATCTTCGGGAATGCCGGTGTGATCCAGACACCCTTCTCATTCTTAACCCCCTTCATTCTCTGCTTCAGAACTTCCTCGATAACCATCGCAAGGTCATCTCTGGTCTGTCCCTCAGGAACCTCATCGAGATACATGAACATGGTAACGAATGGAGCCTGGCCATTGCAGGTCATGAGAGTGATGAGCTGATACTGTATGGTCTGAACGCCTCTTGTGATTTCCTCGTGAAGACGCTTCTCAACGATCTTTCCGATCTGCTCGGCTGTCATCTGAACGCCGGCCTCAGCATTCTCCTCTTCAACCTGGCTTCTGATCTTCTGACGGGAAATGTCTACGAATGGAGCAAGGTGTGACAATGTAAATGACTGTCCGCCGTACTGGTTGGAAGCAACCTGCGCGATGATCTGAGTTGTGATGTTGCAGGCTGTGTAGAAGCTGTGTGGCTTCTCGATCATGGTCTGTGAAATAACCGTGCCGTTCATCAGCATGTCCTCGAGATTTACAAGGTCACAGTTATGCTCCTTCTGAGCGAAGTAGTCAGAATCATGGAAGTGGATAATGCCTTCGTCATGAGCTCTTACCACATCCTCAGGAAGAAGAAGTCTCTTTGTAAGATCCTTGGAAACTTCACCTGCCATGTAATCACGCTGTGTAGAATTTATAACAGGATTCTTGTTGGAATTCTCCTGCTTCAGCTCCTCGTTTGACTGATCGATAAGTGAAAGGATCTCATCATCGGTTGTGTTTGACTTACGTGCGATCTCTCTCTTGTAACGATAACGCACGTACTTCTGAGCAACCTCATAACCACGCATCTCCATGATGCCGGTCTCAACCATATCCTGGATCTCTTCAACCGATACAGCTCTGTTAAGCTTTGCGCACTTTGCGGCAACATTCTCGGAAATGCCCATGATCTGGTACTCATTCATCTGATAAATAGGCTCTACTTCATTGTTTGCCTTACGGATAGCGTTAGAGATCTTTGAAATATCAAACTGGACTTCCTTGCCGTTACGTTTGATAACATTCTGTTTTACGACTTCTGTTAAAACTTCCATACTGCTCCCCCTTTAATTACACCCACACTGCAGAAAGAATTTCAGACCGGTTTCCTTTAACCCGAACCTCGAAAATCTTTATTATATTTTGTTCCCGGGCCAATGCTTCGGCCTCGGCATCTTCTGATGATTTCGTAATTTCATCAGCCTAGGTGCATTTTCAAAAATATATTTCTTCTATAGTATTTTTACCAAATATTGTTTTTCTCATCTCTAAAAACACTATATCTTGTGTGCAGAAATACTATACTACTATTTCCACCGAATTTAAATACCAAATATCCAAAAGTCAATTTTTTGTAAAAAACGGAGAATTTTAGCAATTTCCACCTAAAAATCCACCCACGATTTCTCTTAGATTACAGGGGTATAAATCAAGTATTTTCGCGGTCTTCGAGGGTTTCACCTATTTCTCAGATGTTTTGTTGAAAATTCCAACTTGATTTTTGAAAACTTAATAAACCTCTTAAATTTTGTCATATATTTGTTTCTCCGCTAAAAATCAAATTGAATCACAAGTATATACAATCACTAGATGTAGTGATGATATCCTCCCCTATACATATATAGAGAAAGCGTAGATTTGAACAGAGCCGGAGGGCATCAATTTGAATACGTGGAGCGAGAACGAGAAAAATAAAAATCGGACCTCTAAGAGGTCCGATTTTATATTTTTCCGCCGCAGCGACTCGTATTTAAATTGATGCCCTCCGGCTCTGTTCCACAACGTAGTGGCCAAATTACTTCATCGGGATAACTCCACCCTCGTAAGTATTTGTGATGTACTCAGAAACCTTCTCAGACTGAAGCACCTCAACAAGCTTCTTAGCCCACTCTGAATCAGCGTCAGCATCTGACACTACAACAACATTGGCATAAGTCTGGGCAGCCTCTGAAGATGCATCCTCCTGAGCAAGCGCATCTGAAGGCTTGAAGCCGGCTTCGATAGCATAGTTACCATTCATGCAGGCAAAATCAACTGACTCGATAGATCTCGGGATCTGAGCAGCCTCAACCTCAAGGATCTCAACATTGTGAGGATTCTCAACGATATCCTGCTTTGTAGCTGTAAGACCTACACCATCCTTAAGAGTGATGATGCCGTTAGCCTGAAGAAGCTGAAGTGCACGAGCCTCATTGGTTGTATCGTTAGGAACAGCGATCTGAGCCTTGTCAGCGATGTTTGAAAGATCATTAGCCTTTCCTGCGTAGATTCCGAACGGCTCATAGTGGATAGCTCCTACTGATGTAAGGTGTGTGCCGTTCTCAGCATTGAAATCATCAAGATATGGCTGGTGCTGGAAGTAGTTAGCCTGGATCTCGCCCTGATCTGTAGCAAGGTTTGGCTGAACGTAATCATTGTAAACAACGATGTCAAGGTTAATGCCTGCTGCTGCAAGTTCATCCTTTGCCTGCTCGAGGATTTCTGCGTGAGGGCTTGGTGTTGCACCGATTTTAATGTCTACTGCCTCTGCAAGCGGCTCTACGGCACTGCCTGCTTCAGCGGCAGCCTCAGTCTCCTTAGCGGCTTCTGTCTCACCTGCTGCCTCTGTCTCCTTTGGAGCCTCTGTTGCTGCGGCTGTTGTAGCTGCTTCTGTTGCTGCAGCTGTTGTTGCCTTGGTCTCTGATGAGCCGCAGGCTGCAAGTGATGCTGCCGCAAGAACTGCTGCAAGAACTACTGTTAAATTCTTTTTCATAATGTTCCTCCCTTTTACCGATGTCTGGATCGGATGTTTTTTATTTTAAGCCGGTTTTTTTATTAAAACACAGGCAAAAAAATCACTGTCAGTTCCTTGCTCTCTTATCCGTAGCCCTGGAAACTTTCATCCAGAATTCCTGAATGATCTGCACAAGCACCACAAGGATCACAACCGCGATCATCATGATATCTGTCTTGTAACGGTAATATCCGTAGTTCAGAGCGATGGCTCCCAGTCCGCCGCCGCCTACAAATCCTGCCATAGCCGAATAGCTGAGGATGGTTGTGATACAGATTGCGGCTCCCACAAGAAGGCTTGGCTTTGCCTCAGGGATCAGTACCTTGTATATGATCTGCCAGTTGCTGGCACCCATTGACTTTGCGGCCTCGATAACGCCGGCGCTTACCTCTTTAAGTGAGGATTCCACCATTCTTCCTATATATGGTGCGGAAGCAATGATGAGCGGCGGGATGATGGCCTTCGGTCCCAATGTTGTCCCCACCAGTAATTTGGTAAGAGGAAGCACCATTACGAGAAGTATCAGGAATGGAATGGAACGGAAGATATTGATCACAACACCTAGTGCTGTATGCACCGGATTGCATGGTGCGATGCCGTCCTTATCCGTCACCACCAGGATCACTCCCAGAGGGATGCCTATAAGATATGAAATAGCGCTGGAGATGAGTGTCATGTAAATGGTCGCCCAGGTCTCCTCTAAATACATGGAAATTGATGCCGCGTCCATCAGTTCACCTCCTCAAACTTTATACTGTTGTCCTTAAGATAATGCAGGAGCTTATCCGCATCCTCTTCTTCACCGGGAAGCTCTACCACCATCTGCCCCACTGCCTGACCTTCAACCTCCTTAGTGTTAGCAAAAAGGATGTTTACCGGTACCTTGCAGGTGAGCACCAGATCCGAAATGATAGGCTGGTGAGCTGAATGGCCGTCAAAAACGATACGTATCTTCCGGTTGGTATCTGCCCCGAAATCCACAGGCTTCACGGAGTCAGCATTACCATCCCCAAGGATAAGTCTGCGGCCGATTTCCGTCTTCGGATTGCTGAATACCTCCGCCACGGGTCCGCTCTCTGCGATGTGGCTGTGGTCAATGATGGCCACGGAATCGCAGATGGCTTCGATAACCGACATCTGATGGGTAATGACTATGACGGTAACTCCCATCTCCTGATTGATCTGCTTCAAAAGCTCAAGTATCTGAGTTGTGGTCTTCGGATCCAGGGCCGAGGTCGCCTCATCACAAAGGAGAACCTTCGGATTCGTGGCGAGGGCTCTTGCGATAGCCACTCTCTGCTTCTGACCTCCGGAAAGCTGTGCCGGATAGTTCTTAACTCTGTCTTCAAGACCTACGAGTTTGAGCAGTTCCATGGCTCTCTCCCTGGACTTCTTTCTGTCCGTCCCTGCGATTTCCAGCGGGAAGGTAACATTATCCAGAAGATTACGCTGATCCAGAAGGTTAAACTGCTGGAAAATCATACCCATGTTTCTTCTGGCTTCGCGAACCTCCTTATCAGAAAGGTCGCCTAGGGACTTGCCCTCGAAAATAACTTTACCGCTTGTGGGTATCTCAAGATAGTTTATACATCTTACAAGTGTTGACTTTCCAGCGCCGGAAAGTCCGATGATTCCCTGTATGGAACCCTCCTTTATATCCAAATTAATGTCATCAAGCGCAACAACATCCCCGGAACTTGTGTGGAATGCCTTGCCCATGTTGACCAATTGGATGATTACATCACCCTTTGCCATTAAGTTCCTCCAGTATATATCGAATATTCAATATGCATAAAATTTTAGTACACGGTTGGGATTTAATCAATTAAATTAAAACGATAATGAGTTATAAAGAGAAGCTATAGCAGAGATTACCGGGATGACTGTTAAAGAGATTCATTCAGCGCCTAGGCTACGGTAAAAAAAAGAGCACCAGAACCAGCCTGTTGCTCTCTACTGCGGAGGATGGGACTTGAACCCACACGTCCTACCGGACACAAGATCCTTAGTCTTGCCTGTCTGCCAATTTCAGCACCTCCGCGCGACTTGTTTAAGATACAGCATTTGCAATAATTTGTCAACAAAGATTTTTCGATATCGGCAACAAAAAAATCGGAACCCTTGATTATCAGGAATTCCGATCTTTATTTGCGTGCGGAAGATGGGACTTGAACCCACACGTCCTACCGGACACAAGATCCTTAGTCTTGCCTGTCTGCCAATTTCAGCACCTCCGCGCGACTTGTTTAAGATACAGTATTTAAATAGAAAAGTCAAGAAGAAATTATCGCACCGGCTTGACATCGCCGTTTATTAAATTGAGGTCATGAAACCACGAGAATTGTCACTCCGATGGCTTCTTACTAATTATCCTAAATTGAAATCCCGATACTTCCTCATCATTAAACTGTGAATAAGTATCGGGATATGTTAAAGGATTCCTGTTTGGAATCTTAGAATGTCTTTTGTAATCTTACGAGAAAAGCTCCTTGATCTTACGAGCAAAGATCCATGATAGCCTCTGCATACACCTTTGTAGCAATCACGATGTTGTCCAGGTCGAAGAACTCGTCGGCACCGTGCATGCGGGTGTCAATGCCCGGAAGGACTGCACCGAAGGCTACGCCGTTCTTCAGTTCGTGAACGTAGGTACCGCCGCCGATGGCCATGGCTTCGCCCTTGAGACCGGTCACTGTCTCATATGACTTGAGGAGCTTCTGAACGAACTCTGAGTCAGAAGGCACCACATGAGGAGGAACGATTCCATTGCTGTCAAACTCAAGGTCCAGTGCCTCAATGCTCTTTTTGGCAACGTCCTCACAATTCTCTTTGGTTGCCATAACCGGTGTGCGGCTGTCAAACTTCACATCAAGCTCGGTAGTTGTGATATGGAACATATCAAGGGTACAGGTAAGGTCGTGGGACTCTTTATCGCACATCTTTATTCCGAGGCCGGAGCCATCTGTAACTCCGTAAGGGAACAGCTTAAGCACATTCTTTATAGCCTTTAACTGCTCACACTCGGGGAGAGGAAGCTTTGCAACCAGCATAAGTGCTGCGATACCGGCATTCTTTCCAAGCTCCGGAGTTGATGCATGAGCAGACTCACCGATAACTGTTATCTCGTTCATACCGGTCTGCTCGCAGGTCACTCCGCACTCCTTTGTGATCTCGTTCATTGGAGCCTCTGCAAGATTCATATCGAGACCCTCAAGTCTGATGACTGCCTTCTGGGGCACAGCATTAACAGCCACCCCTGCTTCAAGGGAAACAAGTCGCGGTAATGTCTCAGACTCGGCAAAGCTCTTTACGATTCCGGCTCTGAACTGTCCTTTTTCTATATTTATAAGAGGAAACTCCGCATCCGGAGAAAATGTCATCTCTGCCTCAGGCTCCACTGCATAGTACTTTTCAATGTCGGTGGAACCGGTCTCCTCATCGCAGCCCATGATGAGACGAACACCCTTCTTAAGAGGGATTCCGCACTCCTTGATGGCGCGCATTGCATAGAGTGCGCAAAGAAGAGGTCCCTTATCATCGGAGGTTCCGCGTCCGTAGATCCTTCCGTCCTTTACCACCGGCTTAAAGGGTTCAGTAACAGTCCATCCCTCACCCGCAGGCACCACGTCGCAGTGAGCAAGCATATCAAGACTTCTCGGAAGCTCCGGATCAAAATCCGCAGTCCCTACATAGCTGTTATAATTCTTTACTGAAAATCCGTATTTGTCACAAAGATCAATAGCAAAGTTCAGGGCATCAAAAGGACCGTCCCCAAAAGGCTTTCCCTGCTCATAGGACCCCTGTACAGAATTAATAGAAACAAAATCCTTCAGATCCTCTATAAGATTGTCTAAATGTTCCTCTATCCACTTATTTACTGATTCGTTCATATATTTATACCTCTTAGTTCTTTCCAAACTCAGTAAGCCTGAGATCCTTATTTCTGTCAAGCACCATACCAACCGACCACTCATGTGCGAACAGCAGCAGCGGGCGGTCCTTCAGATCCTTTACGATCTTCATATCGGAAGTTCCCTGAATCTTGTCAATGTTTATCTCGGTATAGTTCTCAACCCAGCGAAGATGCTCGTAGGGCAGCATGTCGAGCTTGACCTCAACATTGTACTCATTCTTGAGACGGAAGGTCAGAACCTCAAACTGGAGCACACCTACAACGCCGACGATGATCTCCTCCATACCGGTGTTGTACTCCTGGAAGATCTGGATGGCACCCTCCTGGGCGATCTGGGAAATGCCCTTAAGGAACTGCTTACGCTTCATGGTGTCCACCTGACGGACTCTTGCGAAGTGCTCCGGTGCGAATGTCGGGATACCCTCGTAAGCAAACTTCTTATTGGAAAGCTCCAGGGTGTCACCTATAGAGAAAATACCCGGATCGAAAATTCCGATAATGTCTCCGGCGTAGGCCTTTTCAACTATCTTACGCTCATCCGCCATCATCTGGGTAGGCTGACTGAGCTTCACCTTACGGCCGGTCTGCACGTGATTAACTTCCATTCCGGCATCGAATTCGCCGGAACATATACGCATAAACGCGACACGATCCCTGTGTTTTGGATCCATATTGGCCTGAATCTTGAAAACAAAGGCTGAG
Organism: Oribacterium sp.; assembly: GCA_017940955.1. The sequence goes on along the minus strand of JAGAXP010000196.1, from coordinate 3,522 downwards.
AACTGCTCATCCACTGTATCAATGACACCCTTGTCACTGCTTCTGGGAAGAGGTGGTAATGTCATCTTCAGGAAGTGCTCAAGGAAGGTTCTTACACCGAAGTTTGTAAGAGCTGAACCAAAGAATACAGGTGTAAGCTCTCCCTTATTTACTCTTTCCTGATCATAATCGTCAGAGGCTCCGTCCAGAAGCTCCAGATCCTCCTGAAGCTTATCATAATATTCAAAGCCCACAAGATCCTTTAACTTAGGATCATCCAGTTTTACATCCTGCTCCTCAACAGCCTTGGTGCCGCCGGCATTGGCAGTAAAAAGCTCGACAGTTTCTGTCTCACGGTCGAAGACGCCCTTGAAGTTACGTCCGCAGCCGATTGGCCAGTTAACAGGACAGGTATGAATGCCGAGAACACTCTCGATCTCATCAAGAAGCTCATAGGGATCACGGGCCTCACGGTCAAACTTATTTACAAAAGTAAAGATCGGAATGTGACGCATTACGCAGACCTTGAAAAGCTTGATGGTCTGGGGCTCAACACCCTTTGCGCCATCGATAACCATGACGGCACTGTCGGCAGCCATAAGTGTACGATAGGTATCCTCTGAGAAATCCTGGTGACCCGGAGTATCAAGGATATTGATACATTTATCTCCGTAATTAAACTGAAGCACTGAAGAAGTAACGGAAATACCTCTCTGCTTCTCTATCTCCATCCAGTCTGAAACTGCATGCTTGGTCGCCTTACGTCCCTTTACGGTACCTGCAAGGTTGATAGCACCTCCGTAAAGAAGGAACTTCTCTGTTAATGTTGTCTTACCTGCATCCGGGTGTGAAATGATCGCGAACGTACGTCTCTTCTCAATCTCTTCTTTTAAATTTGCCATGTCTTCTCCAAATATAAATGTATCCTTAGGCATCCCGGGCGGATCATATATAACTCTCCACCTTTGATTTCCATTATTTATACATCAAACTATTTTATTCCGCGTTGCATCTTAACATAAAAGAGACTATGCCGTAAAGACATAGTCTCTTATTTTCCCAATATATACCTTTTATATCCTCGTTTTATCGGATACATCTGTCATTTAATCCATAATAAGATTAAATCAGCTTTATCTCTTGTTTCTCAGGAACTCAGGAATGTTGATTGACAGATCCTTGTTCTGCTGAGGACGGTAGCTTGGCTGAACTGAAGGAGCCGGATCCATGCTCGGCATAGCCGGCTGCTGAACCTGAGGTGCAACTGAAGGAGTCGGTACTGAAGGTGCTGCCTGGTTCTGCATTGTATATCCTACAGATTGAGCCGGTGTATTGAGAAAGCTTGGAATAGGCTGTCTCTGAGGCTGTACTGCCTGTGGCTGTGGCTGAACAGGAACTGTCTGACGTGGTGCAGCCTGTGATGCAACAGTCTTCTCCTTAGGAGCATCGAAAACTGATGTAGTTGCCTGCTCATCCTGAATACCTGTAGCGATAACTGTGATCTTGCACTCATCCTGTGCGCTCTCATCATACATAGCACCGAAGATGATGTTTGCATTCTCACCTGCAAGCTCCTCTACATAAGAAGCTGCCTCGTTTGCCTCAACGAGAGAGATATCACCTGAAATATTGATGATAACATCTGTAGCGCCCTGGATAGTTGTCTCAAGGAGCGGAGATGAAATAGCCATCTTAACAGCCTCTGTTGCCTTCTCATCACCCTTTGCTGCGCCGATACCGACATGAGCGATACCCTTGTCCTTCATAACTGAAGATACATCGGCGAAGTCAAGATTGATAAGACCCGGAACATTGATAAGGTCTGTGATACCCTGAACAGCCTGCTGGAGAACTTCATCTGCCTTCTTAAGTGCATCCGGCATAGTAGTTCTTCTGTCAACGATCTCAAGAAGTCTGTCATTGGGAATAACGATAAGTGTATCAACGGATTCCTTAAGCTGCTCTATACCCTTGATAGCATTCTGCATACGCTGACGAGCTTCAAAACGGAAAGGCTTTGTTACTACACCAACAGTAAGGATACCCATATCCTTTGCAATCTTTGCAATGATAGGAGCTGCACCTGTTCCGGTTCCGCCTCCCATACCACATGTAACAAATACCATATCTGCGCCCTGTAAAGCAGAAGTTATATCTTCTGAACTTTCCTCAGCTGCCTTGGCACCAACCTCAGGTCTGCCTCCGCAGCCAAGTCCCTTTGTAAGCTTTTCACCAATCTGCATTGTAGTTGGTGCCTGACTGAACTGTAAGGCCTGCTTATCTGTATTAACGCCGATGAACTCAACGCCGACAATGCCATCAGTCACCATGCGATTCACCGCGTTATTACCTGCGCCACCAACACCAACAACGATAATTCTTGCAGCTGCCTCTGACTCAGGAAGTTTAATCTCAAGCATAATCTTCCTCCTTCAACACTATATCATCCCATAATGTAGCTTGAATTTGCATGACCACATACGCTTATTTTTCCAAATCTCATCTAGTCCGGTCACACACCCTAATTAAATATACATATTTATTTAACTATTATCAATAGCTTAACAAATTTTAGCACGCAGATTCGCGTTTCAATCCTAAGGTTTTTTCACTTATTCCTTACATTTTTATGACATTATTTCTTAAGAAGATGATCTGAAAATATAGCTTTCATGATCGGCACTTTCATTGTAATCCGACAGATTAAGCGTACCCTTCAAGCCTTCAAGGTTCGGTAGTATATCCTTAAGGGTATATATCTTCATTTCCATATCCTTGTTGCTTCCGAGATATACCTGGATGTCACCCATTTTTAAGGTAGCATTCAGAAGCTCATCATATGCGATCTCGTCACACTTGATCTCATTATCACTGAGAGAACCCGTAAGATTCAGTATGTCATTAAAGACATGCATATTCTGAACCGGAAGCTCTTTGTAGAGAACTATGGATCCGAAGGTAAGTCCCGTTATCCTGGGTATGCCCTCAAGATTCTCTGTTGTGGACTCCACAACTATACCATCCTTATCAAAATACATATGGCTTGACATGTAATCAACATATCCCACTATATTTTTCTCATACACGGTAATGCTTACATCCAGCGGTCCCTCCCAGTTGATATCATATCTCTGGACAAAAGGGATCTGCTTATGCGGCTTTGTCTTGTCCTTCCAGAAACAGTAAAATGCATTCGTATCCCATCGATCGGAAAAGACCTTGGACACCATCTCCTCACTGGTGTATTTGTTATTTCCTATAACCTTAATGGTCTTTATCCTGGCACTTGCAAGTATCACTGCCACAAGAAGTATGATGATCACAAATCCTCCGAGGATCATATGCTTTGCTTTCTTTTCCCGCTCGTAGCTGTATTCGTCCTCGTAGCCGTCATCATATTCATCTTCGTAAAAATAATCGTCTTTATCAAATCTATCTTTTTTCATACGTTAAATTATACAAAAACGCGATGTCATTTCAACAACATCGCGTTTATTTCTTTTGCAGACCTAAGGGTTGGACCCGGGGGACGGGGTTAGTGGT
>JAGAXP010000195.1 GCA_017940955.1 Oribacterium sp. | reverse complement strand
TATGGGCACCACGAATCAGGGGATGAAGATGAAAACACCCGGAGCATGGAGATGCACCTGTAATCAAGAAAACACAGGGAAGTTCTGTGTGAACTGTGGAAGTCCAAAACCTTCAGGAAAGTGGAAGTGTCCTAATTGCAATACTGAGAATGAAGGACGTTTCTGCGCCGAGTGCGGTACGGCGAGACCGTAATAATATAAAACACACAGCCCGAAATACTCTGATGATTTCAAGGTATTTCGAGCTGTTTTTTAAATTACTTCGTTTGCAATAACAATATTTTACATAAACTGCGGGTGTTTAACGAGCCTATAGCTGTTGTCACTAAGGATATCAAGCACTATATCGGCTTCCACAGAGTACTTTAGGCAGGTATGCGCATTATATAAGTCACTTAGATCAACGAACTTCTCAGCTTTTTCGTGTGATATATTCCCGGTTTTCATCTTCCTTTGTATTAGCCTGTCTCTGAGCATTCCTTCATCAGCCCTGATGCTTATTGTAAGATCTGACAATCCCTTAAGTTCCTTCCATCCGGGTTTGTCAAGAAGAAGATAATTGCCCTCAAGAAATACGATGTCACCACTTACCATGGTGGCATCCTCAACAGGATTGTGTGTAAGTCTGTCATATTCCGGCCATCCAACAGTCTCACCATTTGCGACTTTCTTTGCTCTTTCCAGCAATTTTTCGAGATCGAAGGTCTCCGGACAGCCTTTCAGTTCAACCATCTTGTAGGTTTTACCGTCACGCTCCATGTCATGAGTCAGGAGATAGTCCTGATACCTGTGGAAACCGTCCATTCCTATTGTTGTGATGGGCATAAGATCATTATTTGATTCAGACAAATGTTTTAAAAAACTTAGCAGCGTGCTTTTTCCTGCCCCGGGAGGTGCAGCCAACACTACCAATACCCGTTTCTTCTTTTCTCCGTATAGCTTCTTTGCGTATTTAAGTATAGGGATGAAAATATTCTCAATGTTATCATTAGTATAATCGACATTAACCTCTATACCGTTTATCTCAGTTTTGTAGTTCATGAAATACTTCCTAACCTTTGCGTGTTTTTAAAGATAGATGAATTCTGCATGATATAATATTTTAAATCGTACTTCTTTAAAAATAAATGGAGGCTTTTAAATGAAGACAGTATTATGCTACGGAGATTCAAATACATATGGATTTGACCCTCGCAGCGGGCTAAGATATCCTTCCGATATCCGATGGACTGGAAGATTACAGCAGTTACTTGGACAGAATTACAAGGTGATAGAAGGGGGCTTTACGGCGACATTTGGTAAAAAAGACAAATACTACCTTGGAATCTTTATTGTCACCTCGTTCCCTTTCCCTTGATCACTTTCTATATCCAGGCTGCCTCCCACCATGTCGCGGAGGCGGGCCTGGGTATTTTTTATGCCAAGATGAAGGCTTGATAAAAAATGATTTCATGTGGAATATATTTTAACAAAATGAATTTTTACGGTTTTTTAACGTTATTTTCAATATAATATTTCTGTATGTCAAGTTACATCTATTGTAGCCGACTTATTATGAAAAATCAGAAAAAACAACATATTCAAAATCGAAAAAAATTTTAAAGAAAAGAGATTCCATCTATAGAAAGGAGAAGAAATGAGCAACAACCTGTCATCAGAAACTGTAGGTGTGGCACCCGACTATTCCAAGAAAGAATGCTGGTGCAAGCTTCCGGAAATCTCCAAGGATGTTGATACCTTCTACATCTATGCAACTGAATAC
>JAGAXP010000194.1 GCA_017940955.1 Oribacterium sp. | reverse complement strand
GGACCAGAGATTTGCTTACAGCTTCCTTCAGATTCCACCTCACGATGGACACCCTTGCTGTTCGGCTATACACTTCCCACTATCTGGGTGTGTTTGGGACTTACACCCGTTAGAGCGCGCCCATGGCGCGCAAACTGAAAAAAGTGGGCATCAGCCCACTTTTCACGTCTTCAATCATCAACCTCTTTGTAGTAATATCCTTTACCATCACAGTATGTGCAGATTGTGTTGTACTTTAATTCTCCGGTGCCTCCACATCTAAAACACTTAAACTCCACTTCTTTCTGATAGAATCTTTTCCTGATCTTTAACATATTTTCTTCCTCCTGCATTTTAATGGTTTTCGAATTACATCCTCTAGGATTAAGAAAATAATAAATCAAAGGTTTTTTTTAGGAAATTCCATTCACAATGAATAAATGAAACAAAAATGAAATATTCTTCGATTGTCCATGACCGTAATATAATAAACAAAATAGACCCTATATATATATTGTTAAAAGCAGCAAATTAATGAAAAGGCTCTAATTATGAATAAAAACAGACCATTTTTAGTTCTTTTAGCAACAATTATGCTATGTTCTTTCATGTCTACTACAGTTTATGCCGCACCAAAAACCATGAGTGATGGACAGCTATTTGATGCTCAGTTCTACGCAGACACATATCCAGATGTAAAAGCCGCATATGGATATGATGAAGAAAAACTCTATGCTCACTATCTTGCATTTGGCAAAGCAGAAGGAAGACTCCCATATGCTAATGCCACTGCAACAACAGCTCCGCAGACAAATGATTTGGTTATCGGCAACAAAGATGAAACTGCGGAAAAGCAAGCAGATATGCAAGCCGGCTACTCAGCATTGCCACAAAACGTAAAAAATTACTATAACAAGAAGAATATTAGAATATATGCTGCAACGCGAGAATATATAGGAACAGTTAATACCAGGCAGAGCCTAGGTTACTCTTATATAACCTGGGATGATGGTGGTAACTTTATCTCAGCAGATGTCTATGTTTGCGGAACCACATCTTCTTTTATGCCTCCAGTGTATACCTTATATCATGAATTAGGGCATGTTCTTGATTATGGATACAGATATTCTAGAAATTGGGAAGGTTGGACGGAAATGCAACCGTACAGCCCCACTCAGGTATATAGTTCAGGCGAAGCCTTTGCAGAGGCATTTGCAGCATATTTCACACGACCCGAAAAGCTCAAAAACGTTGCCCCTAACGCATACTCATATATTGAAAATATCATTATAAACATGCAATGATTTGTATTTACCATACTGAGCGCGGCATTAAAGTCCATATAACTTATTGCCGCGCTTTATCATTACAATAATTCTGCCATATCACCAAGTATATCAATTATGTCCTGCTCTTCATCTGTTATCTCAGCAGCGTCCCACTCCATGACAAACGCCGCATAAGAAGCAAATGCCTGGAACATCTTCGGATCTTGGACTATAACATCAAGAAATGCCTTTGCTCTATTAGCAGCTTTCTTGTTCATTTCTTTCATATCCTCTTGAGAAATACCATACTTAGAATGGGCATCCTCAATTATTTCTCTAAACATGTAATTCGCAAGAGCCTTTGGCCATACCTTCCTTAAGTCCTGCTCTTTGGCTGTTACCATCTTCAATAGCATGAGATCAGAATCATCTTTCTTTTTCATCATGAAACCTCCAAGTGTTTTATATTTTAATGCTAACACTTACGACTTGAATTTGGTTCAAGACAGAAAAATATTTGATAATTCCATGCTATCATTTTGGAGTTGCGTTTTTGCGCAACTTTTGAAAATTTATAATATTTTTTATGCTGCTATTGGCTCCTGCCTCTTATGGATGAGCTCGTACAGTTCAAATGCAAGAACCTCTGCAGCCTTGAAGTCCTTTATCTTCTGGCCTCTTACCTGCCACAATCTGTAATTGTCACAATATATCCCCCAGCTGTCATATCTCCCTCTCACAAGAGTAATGTAAGTCCCCTTGTATTTCTTGCTGTATGTACCCTTTGCCGGATTATATTTCCAGGGCCTTTTCAGATAATTCTTCTTGCGAAGAAGCATGTTCTTAAGGGCATTTTCATTTTTCCTTGGATTCTCATAATCTCCGGACATCTTCTCCGCACATACACAGCCCACCCTAAGTTTTCTGAAATAACTCTCATTCTTCATGATGTGAACATACCGGATTTTCTCATTTCCGCACATCTCACACTGCTCATATTCAATTTCATCGCTGGATGAAGCTCCATCCCCAACATCAATTACTCCTTCACACTTCCAACCTCTGTGCGGTACTCCCTTAACATCCCATAAATTCATCGCTATCTCCCCCTCTCTTTCAAGATGCAAGTATATTGCTGAGTTTGTCAGTGATATCCTCAATCGCAACACCCACTGCTACTGCGCCAAATGTCACAAGAAATGCCGCAAAAGAGAATGCGACACCCATTATCACTGCATCCCACATCTTCATGCTGATATACATCACGATTATTACAAGCATCAGCAAGTAAAACAGGCCAAGAATCACGCAACCAATCTTGGACAGAACACCTACCCAGCTCTTGATAAAGCACATGATCAAAAACAGCGGAAACAATGCAATTTTCAGTAAAAGCTTTAAGATAAACATAATCAACCCTCCATCAATTCTTGATTGTCATTTTCTGTTACGCCAAAGCCATATCTCATACCATGATTGACTTCAGCCGCTATCTGCGCAACGTGAGTAGTAGACACGTTATACAGCATTGTCAGCATATATGCTCTCGGATTCTTGGGAACCTCAGTAAGGCTTTTCCAACTAGCCACAACGTCCTCAATCAGCATATTATCAAGCTTCATGAACCTTCCTTTTACCGAGTTTATGTCTCTTTCCTCGCTGCCAATCCATATCTTTGGACGGCTAGAAGTAAGGACATCAACCAAAAGGTCCTCAATTCCCCTTATAATCCCCGCGTCCTCCGGAAACCGCTCGCACAATACATCCGTACCGATATCCTCTTTGACATAAGCTCTTGTTGTCGCTTCATCTTCCTCCGATCTCATCACATACATCTTTGTAGCCATAGTATTGCTGGGATAGATACGGATAAGATTTTTATTATAACTATTTTTATTAATATTTTTATTAATGCGTCCCAAGTTTTGGTCGTTGCAACTACCAAAATCTGGTATACCCTCTTCAAAATTTGGATTTTCGTCCAAATTTTGGGATTCTAAATCAGAAGCATTCGTGTATGAATACCTAGTTTTGGTATTCTGCATATAATCCAAATCTTGGAATTCACATTCATCCATGGTCACATTATTTTCTGCTTCGACAATCCTCATAACATATATCCGGGACTGTCTTCCTTTTCCCATTTTGATACGTTCTATCAGCCCCATTCCTTCCTCTGCATCAAGCTCATCAAGAAGTTTAAAAATTGTGTTTCTACTAAGCCCCATATCCTCCTGTATAGTCTGCCAATCGGCATTCTTGCCCTTAACATTCCAAAGCCCCGTCACATCCGAATACTGAACCCCCATGACATTACGGTCAAAAAGATACCCTGCCGTCTGGAAGGTCTCACGCATGAAATCTTCTATATATTTCGGGTCTATCCATGTGGCTCCGAGACGCACCTCTATATCCGATGCTTCAAGGTCTTTTGGCATCACCTGTTCCAGATGCGCCACATTTACCTGATACTCCGGGTGGTTTTCCGCATAATTCCTCGCTATAGAAAGTTTCTCACGGACATTGCCGGATAAATATTCATCGGCAGTTTCCCACTGATCTGTCAGAGGATTCTGGAATATAACACCTGCAAGCTCCTCTGTGATCTCATCTTTACTCTTTCCGGTAAGCTCTGCCATATAGTCAAGGTCTACCTTGGCTTTTTCAGCCAGGGATACCGCCAGTGCTTCGCTTGCCGTATCAACGCTCGTCACAACCTCTGCGTGCTTGATCGTCCGCTTCGTGAACATATCCGCTTTTCCGAGGAACTTGCCCTCATCATCCAGCTTCTCAAGCGAGCATAACAGGCAATAGCTGCTGTCCTGGTTGAAAGCCCGCTTGTTGGTCTGTGAACTGATGAGTCCGTATTTATCTGAAAACTTATCATACAGTTCATTAAGCTCTGCCTGCTTCGCCGTTATCGCCGCATCAGGGTAATCCTCCATCTGCATTTGGATAAGCTCCTGTGTGCAGTCACGGATTCCGATCATGCCCTTAATTCGATCCTCCATGGTATCTGACACATCCGCAGGCTTCATAATGGAATTCTCACGATAATACACATGATCATCCACCATACAGAAGCTGTAGTTTTTCACATTCGGATCAGCCGGTATCACTTCAAGATCTGACTTGCCCAGTTCATCCGGCGCAAGCTCTACCGCTTCATAATCCGCATGGATATTGCTGATAGCTTCACGAAGCTGTTCTTCAAAAGGTCTCGACTCATCCGGCACACAGGTACTCTCCATACCGAAAGGCCCCGATACCATCTCCATCTTTCCTACGATCATCTCGGGATGGTCGGCAAAATACTGGTTCATGGCGATGCCATTCTCGTCCATTCCAAGATGCACCCAGTCCGGCTCTATATCCATGAGCCTGTCCCTTTTCTGGAAAAAAAGAATGTCGGACGTTACTTCTGTTCCGGCATTCTCCTTAAAGGCTGTATTGGGGAGTCTCACCGCTCCTAATAGCTCCGCCCTCTGTGCAAGGTATTTTCTTACCTGCGGGCTTTGCTTATCCATGGTTCCCTTGCTCGTCACAAAGGCTACGATACCACCAGGTCTTACTTTATCCAGGGTCTTTGCAAAGAAATAATCATGAATCTGGAAATTCAGCTTATCATATGGCTTGTCGCTGACCTTATAATTCCCGAAAGGCACATTTCCGACCGCCACATCAAAGAAATCATTCTGAAAATCGGTCTTTTCAAAGCCGCTGATACGGACATCCGCCTGCGGATAGAGCTGTTTTGCGATACGGCCTGTCAGATCATCCAGTTCTACGCCATAAAGTTTGCTGTCCTGCATGGCTTCCGGCAGCATACCGAAGAAGTTCCCAACACCCATAGCAGGCTCAAGGATATTACCCTTTTCAAATCCCATCTGTCCTATTGCTTCATAAATACTACGGATTATGACAGGGCTTGGTATAATCCGCACTGCATACAGGGCAGTCCTTGTTGTAATCGTACTGACCGCACTTATCGGTGCAGATACATACAGGTTCAGGCTCCGGAGTAGGTTCGGTTTCATCTTCACTCTCTCCCGACTCGCCGCCGGTCTCTCCACCTTCATCGCCGGAATCATCCCCTGTTTCACCATTGTCAGATGAATCTCCTGTGTTTCCGCTGTCAGATGGATCGTCTATTGTTGTTCCATCATCCTGTATGCTGTCCCCGGTATTACCCGCATCAGATGCATCACCATTGTCATTCCCGGATACATCCTCCTCCGCATATACCGGAGTTACCGTAGAGCTGTTCGCAAGAAAAGCCCCCACCGGCATTGCAAAAAGCATCACCGACAAGATCAGCGACGCTATGATCCTAACTGATAACTTTCTTTGCATTTTCGTTTATCTCCTTTTCATTTTCTGCATGATGAACCCCGCCATCATCAGGCGGGGTCTGTTTCAATTCCTTATCCCTTGCAGCTATCATGTCCGCAACCTCTTTTTCCGAAAGGCTGTTAAACAGTGCAAGCTGCTCAGGTGTTATATGTTTCTTTCTGATGATCTTCATCGCTTCCGCATCATCCGCTTCCTGTTCGAGTCTCGCCCAGTATTTCTCACGCTCGGTGTAATACTCTTTCTTCTCGGCGGCATGGATACGGTTTTTCTTTATTGTTTCTCTTTTCATCTCTGCCTCCTTATCCTTAATGCCCCGGCAAACGACCAAAACTATAAAAATGCGATTGCCAGTATGGTGTGTTTATGGAAGAGTATTTGATCGGATCGCCCGCATGGATCATCTGACCGTTTCCGGCATAGATACCGACATGGGTTACAGGATTACCGGAGTTATAAGTTCCAGTGAAAAAGATAATGTCTCCGGCTCTCGCTTCAGATGCGCTGATATGCTGGCACTGGTTATAAATGCCCTGCGCTGTGGTACGCGGCAGATTGTAGTATCCGCTGTGAGTTACCACATAGCACACAAAGCCTGAACAGTCGAAGCTCGTTGACGGACTGCTTCCGCCCCATACATAAGGGTATCCGAGATAGTTCTCTGCTTCTGCGATAAGTGCGGCAACATCACCGCTGCCACCTATCGGATCTGTCGTGCCATAGATTGAGCCGTTGCCGTTCTCAAAATAAAAGAGCGGATTGTAATACTCACCGCCCGACATACACTCCAGATGCAGATGGCTTCCCGTGACTGCACCCGTACTTCCGGTCTTTCCTATGACTGCCCCGTGCTTTACCGTCTGACCTGCGCTGACATTCATACTCTCCAGATGGGCATATTTCGTGACAAAGCCCTTGGAATCGGTGATCACGATATAATTCCCGTAATCATCGTTATACTCAGCCGTTGTTACCGTTCCGTCCTGTGCCGCATAAGCCTGTCATAGTGCGCTCTCACATCAAACAGCGCAACAATATTACCGGTAATAGCTGGTCTGATGAGATCAGCCTCCGGCGGAGTATATTTACGCCTCTTCACTTTCACTTGTCATCCTTCACCACGGCACCGTTATCATCTAAGAGCGGAATGCCCTTTTTAAGCATCCTCCCACACTCAACCAAAACCGTTCCTTTTGGAAGCGTTTTGTCAAGAACATATTGCTATCATTTGCAATATGTTATGCAGGCTTGCTATCCTCGGAAACGCCCTCTTTTACGGCTCTGAGTGCCTTTTCCTGCATACTC
>JAGAXP010000015.1 GCA_017940955.1 Oribacterium sp. | reverse complement strand
ATCGCCTATAACTCCCTCTGCGTATTCATCAAGCTGCCTTAAAAAATCATCCTTGAACCATGATATGTCAAACACTCTGTTGGCACGTATCCCGGTATATGTAACCGTAAGCCTCGAAAGAAGCAGGGTGTCCGGGAAAAAGGTATTATCTTCCGTTGCATCCCGGGGCTTTGAAGGAATATTCATGAACTTGTCTATCATGGCTCTGGGATATTTGCCTATATAATCTCCTGTGATGTAGGCCTTCCAACCTGCTTTCTCGAATATGCTTTCAATGCGCGCCGTCTGAGAGCCTATGGCTCCGATCCCTATAATAGCTGAGTCAAACTGCATATGGATATACTTTATTGAAGAAGGAGGCTTGTCAGTAACAGCCTGAAGATAGAACATACTTTGAAATACCGAAAGGACACTTATCTTGTTTCCTGTGGAGTTCTGATAGCTGTACCCAAGAGGCTGAGTAACATACAGCACTTCCTCGGTATCCTCAGGAAGATCGTCTCCTATATGGAGATGTTTATTTTCAGGCAAAAACCATCTGATCCTTTCGTCACCGTAAAACAGCTCCAGATCCTCTCTTTCTCTCAGGAGAACAAGTCCGATAACTATGGAGTATTCATTAACCTCCTGAAAAACCACCTTCTTACGTGTTTCAAACTGATCCATGACAATGGAGGACATATCATCCTCATCATACTTAAGGAAATCCCAGAAAACCTCTATGTGTCTGTAAGCCTCCGGCATCATCGGAAGGATATAATCGAAATTCTTGGTATAAACAATGTCATAATCCTCACCGTCACCCCTTATCACATGATATAGCCTTTTACCACCCATAAGGACATCATGAAATACTCCGGCAGAATGCTTTAAAACCGGCGCTTCCTCATTGGTCTTTTCTCTGATCTCAAACATGCTTCTCTCCCCTACATATCATGGTGAACGATACTAAAATCTTGTCGATTGGGTAGTTTGGGTAGTTCCATTCACTACCCAAACTACCCAATAACTGTAAAACACTTTTACAGAGGATTGTTTCTTGCATAATCCACGGCGGCTGCTTGAAAATCATCGGAGCTTATATTATCAAAATATTTCTGATGCCATTTTGTATAATCTGCAATCAAGACCACCCATTCTCCGTTTCTGTTACTTCCTTTATGTTCTATTATCTTCTCCTTACTAAGGTTACGAACGTAATACTTCACAGTATTTACATCTATACCAAGCTGAGATGCCAACTGACTTTGAGTTATTTTACTGTTTTTCTTCATTGCATCGACTATACGAACTTCAATTTCTGATATCTCTCTTTCATCGGATGATTGGGTAGTTGATTGGGTAGCTCCATTCGCCTGCTCACTACCCGATTTTCTATATACCGTGACTTTTATACCATCGCCGAACTCTTCAAACTTTGGCTCCGGAAGTCCTCTTTCCCTACATTGACGCAAGAGCCTTGGCAGCCCGGTACCCCAACCTTCAATGATCTTCATATACTGAAATGCTTCCGCAATGGCTTTATTCCGACATTTTGATTTTCCGGCAAGTGCTTCTGTAATATTCAAGCCATCATAAAGCATACCGGGCGAATCCACCTCCAGTCTATCATCATAAATGGACACCTGAATCGCAGATGAATCCATATAGCTACGATGTAAACAAGCGTTAGCAATTATTTCCCTGATTGATTTTGTTGGAAGTTCATATACATCATGCCTATATAGTCCATCTATAACAGCGCCCATATTGATATGTCGCAAAACAAATTGATACGCTTCCTCCACCTGCTCCTGAATTGCACCATAAAATTCCTTCTTGTCAATAAATTCATCACGCTCTGTCCCTTTAAAAAGAGCGCATTGAATCTTTATATTCCTGTCAGTCGGTTTTGTAAGAAGTGTATACGCATGAGTCGGTGCATAATCTTTCCCGTCTTTACACAAGATGCCAAAATCCTCCAGTTTTGCCACCGTAAGAGGGTGTACATCCTCACGCTCTGCATCATTTCTGCAAGCATCAAGTGCTTTTTGAAACATACTGTTCATGAGCTGTTTTACCGCCTCGGGGTCATATTTTTCTCCAATTTCTCTCATTGTGTCATAGGAAAGTTGCTGACCCATAAGCTCAAGTTCCTTCAATGTCCTTGCATCTGCCGGGCGGCTTGTACCGTTAACCCTGACATACGCAGACTTCTCCTTGCCAACTGCCGCAAGATAATATGGACAGTATTTGCCGTGGAAAACCTCCACTTCAAGAACTGTTTTATCGTCAATCGTCTTTGGCGTGATCTCCACATTGATCTGAGGAGTGCATGCATCGGATATCATGTTCGATATGGCATCCGACAACTTAAAAGGATTCTGATCTCCTAATCCCACCACCTCACCTGTTTCATCGACCACTCCAACAATTGTCTTTCCACCGGAAGTATTGGCAAAAGCAATAATGTCCTTCAGAAATTTCTCATGTTTTTTAGGGATCTCTTCCTTAAATTCAATGTGTTTGCTCTCGCCAAACAATTCCTTCTGAACAACCACCAATATCACCTCTCCATTTCATTAAGCAGTATTTGAAGAGTTATATCTCTTTACTCTTTACTCTTTGATATCCTTCGTATGTTTTTTTCGCCAGTCTTTATATGCTCCGGACTTCACTCTATTATCTGTTGGTTTCTTTGTATCTTTAGGAATCGCCCACGACCTTCCGAATTTAGTAAGTCCTTCTATCTTACCGGTCGCACACATAGTCTGTACGGTTCTCTCATTAAGTCCCCATTTTTCAGCCATTTCCTGTACTGTAGCGTAATCTTCCAGCATATATTCCCCTTTAAAGATACATACAATAACACACTGTCAAGTGTAATCGTTTAACCGCTAAATGTCAAGATAAAAAGGACCCGCCGACACGATATCGACAGGTCACGGTAGGTCGCTGTATTGCCCGACATTTGTTGATTTTACTGGGTTTCTGACGGATGTACCGCTGCGTATGTCCCTCCTCTGATGAGCATATAATATCACCCTATACTGAAAAGAAACTGAAACCTGATATAATTTCTTTTCTTAATCAAAAGATAGTTCCATCTGCCCATTTACCCATGATTTTTGCACTACATCATGTATTTTATCCCCTTCAGAATAATTCCCGATAAGAAACGGCGACATTGGATCATGTGACCTGCTTTGAGAGAGTACTGTTTCCGGGTCTTGATTGGCATAGCAATATTTGCAGAGATGTTTACAAGTATTATAGGCTCCTATATCTCTCCCGTAGGGAGTTATCGTCACAAACCAGTATTGACCATAATCTCTAAGAAGATCCATGTACCTGAACATGGGTGAAGGATTCTTTGTACAGAATCCGATAACATCGACTACATTAGGATCAAGGCGGTAACGACTTACCTGTTCAGGATTATAAGGATTACGGACACATACAAAGCCTTCTTTCAGTCTGTTGGAAAACCATTCTGAATAGAATGCAGGTATGTCTGTCCTTTGTCCTGTATTTATTATCATCAAGTATCACCGCCTCAAAAGAATCTGCTGATTACCAGCTCATGGAATCAGTATATCACGGCATCATCTGCAGTGTAGCCATCGATTGAACCAGCCTTAACCTGGATACATGCGTAGCTAAGCTCTGAATCATCAGCCGCAAAGAACTGTCTCTTTCCTTCGGGTGAAATCTTGACTACATCGCCCTTTGCGATTTCAACATCCTCTCAATCTATCGAAGCTTTGCCCTTTCCTGAAAGGATGATATAGATCTCTTCATTCTTTTTATGTGAGCGAATTGAGGAAACAGCTGCAAGAGAGCTTTCAGAAGAAACTGGTGTTGAAATGGCACCGAAAGATCTTGCGTTAATAGGAGTTTACAGCAAACCGGGAAGGGATCCCCGCGGATGGACCGTCTCAGCCGCATATTTGGCTGTTGTTGATCCTGATAAGGTAAAGCCTATTGCCGCGGATGATGCAGCGGATGCCGGATGGTTTACTGTTATACATGAAAATGACAATTACCGATTCGTGAATGGTGAAACAGAACTTACTCTTAAAGATCTAGCATTTGATCATGATGATATAATGATGGATGCATTAAAGAAAGCATGACAAGAAGAAAAGGGCGGATTTAGCAACGCAAAAGACAGTGTACCCAGAAGATCATAGTATATAACGAGTATAACAGTATGATCCAGAACAGAGACATTTATGAGGACCGCACTCCATCCCTTACTGACGGCACCTGTGTCGGTGCATCATGCTACGTGGATGCGAACGGTACTCCATACTGGTACATGCTGATAGGCTAAACATTATAGTTTTTTGAGGACAGGAGTGGCTTAGGTCGCTCCTGTATTTTTTTAATTTTATTAATATTTCCTGCAATATTTTCTGCCGAATTCTTCTTTTCCCTCACTTTTTTCGTTACAAAAATGCAAGCTCGTGGGGTATTAGTGAAGCCATATTTATAATATTGGTCCATTATCTTTTGTCTGTACTTGTATTGGTGCTTCCTTTGACTGTGCCGCTATAATGTGCAATTACACAAATACGAGGGTCAATTTTCCGGCCATCGTTCAACAACTAACAGTCAGAATTTTAAAGCACCAAAATTAATGATACCCCCCTCATGAAAAATCAAATATTAAAAATAAATTGATTTCGACGAGTGATATTTAATAAATATATAACATCGTGGACTATGAAAACTACATCAGTAGATTTAAGCTATAAGTTATTAGAAAACCAATTATTTTACGTAAACTATATTTAGAAAGTGAGGAAAAATGCGTAGTACAAAAATACCTTTTATAACTTTAGTTTTAGTTGTTTTAATGAGCATCGTCAGTTTGGCTGATGTTCAGAAATATCATTTTAATGATGGAATCGATACCTTCTACAGCCAGGAAGGAGGTCTCTGGGTACAGGGAAAGGGATGGACATATACAAAACCTGACGGTACCGAAGCCATCGGATGGACAATAATTGATGGTGATTATCATTATTTTAATGAGAACGGTTGGATGTATAGGGACACTTATACTCCTGATGGATATTACGTTGATTCTAATGGTGTGTGGGTAGAGAACATTACTGCACAGACACAAAACACTGGTTCTGATGTAAACGAATCTCAGATTCAGCAGACTAATGTACTAACCAAAGATGGTATATATCATGTGCATCAGTACGGTGGTATGACTATACAAGGTAATCAGTTAAGTATAATCGCAAAATTTCTATACAAAAAGTCATATCGTTACGATGAGAAGACCTCGGACATAGATTATGGGTTTTATACTTTTGAACTAGATCCCAATGCTGCCTTCTACATCATAGATGAACGCGGTATGGTAAAAACCACATTTGCCGACTTTTTAAATCACCGTATGTCAACAACCATTGAAGTATCCAATGGCAAGGTAATCAGTATCACATCCGAATACTAATAAGTGTACAGACAACCAGCTCATGGGCTGGTTGTTTTTTCAAATACGAGGGTCAATTTTCCGACCATCGTTCAACCTAATATCAAGCACATACAAAGTTAATTATACATACTCGTTACCGTGAGTATTCTCATAATGAAAAAGGTAATTGTATATGGTCTTCCTTGAACATCCGACTACCCTTGCGAAAGCTGTAGCTGTAAGCTGCTTGGATCTATACAACGGATAATACTTGTAGAACTTATCAGGTGGATTTGAAGCATCCATCTTAGGTCTGCCTATCTTCTTCCCTTTCGCTTTGGCATTCTGCATCCCAGACTTTACCCTCTGCGATATGATATCCCTCTCCATCTCAGAGAAGACTCCCCACATCATAAGCATTCCCTTTGCCATGAGATCCATATCGTCGCTCGTACAGTCCACGATGAAGCTTCCGATTACAAGTTTTATCTTCTTCTCCTGGACGAACTGCATGATATCGCATAGCTGTTTTGTGGATCTCGTAAGTCTTGAAACCTCAGTGGTGATGATGCAATCCCCCCTTTTTTACTGTTTCAAGCAATCTGTTCAGCTCTACTCTGTCTGCAACGGTTCCATGCTCATACTCCCAGAAGATATCCTTTTCATCCACTCCAAGATTTTTAAGCTCTCTTCTGCCTGTTTATATCCTGCTTGGTTGCATCCGTGCTGCATCTCGCATATCCATATGTCTTAGCCATACCCAAACACCCGCCAGTGTGTAATATATGGTTGATTTATTATTTTACACAAATCAGACCATATATGCCCTCTTATTGCTATAAGGAGATATTAAAAAATAATGTGTAATTAATCAATTCTTTTTTTATACACCGATATAATACTTTTCCAACGTATTTAAGTATCAATCCTATGATATACTTATCCCATAATCATCAAAGGAGAACCATTATGTCTTTGTTTGCAAAACCAGAGGTGATCATACTTAAAGAATCAAGTGATGCCAAGGAATACCTGTCAAGGTTGGAAGAACTACAGGCTACCGTTAAGAAAGGGTCATCGTTATATAAGAAAATAGACAGGGAGATTTCTATCGTCAAGGCCGGCATCATAGGTGAGGACAATATTCTCTTCGAGCTTAAAAATAGTGGCATGGATCTTGTTGTACTTCATGATATATGTCTTGTAGATGAAAAGGGAAATAAGGCACAGATAGATTTCTTAGTGCAAACTCCGTATGTCAAGGTGATTATTGAATGCAAAAATCTCTTCGGTGATATTGAGATCAACAGCAAAGGAGAATTCATCAGAACCATCGAATATGGAGGAAAAAAATATAAAGAAGGCATCTATAGTCCGGTTACGCAAAACGAACGTCATATGCTTGTTTTCAAGAATGTATCTACCGAAAACAAAAATATCGTTATGCGTCTAGGCTTTGAAGCAGTATTTGATCAATTCCAAAAATCCCTGATTGTTTTAGCAAATCCTAAAACGGTACTAAATGATAAGTATGCTCCTAAAGAAGTAAAGTCATTGGTAATCCGTGCGGACCAGCTTATCAGCAAGCTTAAATCAATGAAGTCACCCTCTAAGTTTAGCAAAAAAGAAATGCTCGAAGAATGTAATAATATTCTCTCTTGTACTGTCGAGAACCGGAAAGACTATCTTGAGAAATTTATCGAGCTTAAGAACGATGCTGAATCAGAGGAAAAGGCTATTAATCCGGAGGCTGTGCCGGAACCGAAACCAACACCTAATCCATCTCCAGAAACAGATCAAACAGCAATCGAAAAGAAACTCTGTCCCAGATGCGGAAGTGAAATGATTCTCAGAACAGCCAAGAAAGGTAACTATCAAGGTAATCAATTCTGGGGATGCAGCCGCTATCCAAAGTGTAGGTATATGGAAAACCTTATACCTGATCATGACTGATCATTTCAATAGACTCACGTTAAAAAGCGTGGGTCTATTCATTTTTTAATTCATAATAAAGGTTTCTGCACAAATACAACCTTTCCTTTGATTATTGGATTTACAGCTAGTTCTTTTACTATTGGGTTTACCGAAAGATTACCAAATAGCACTGTTGCTTTGGGGGACTTATAGATTTTATAGCATCGCAAACTATCATCCATGATGGAGCATGTCAAAACAAAATCACCATTTTCTGTATGATGCTGTAATATGTGTCGAATTAAGTTTTTAACCGTAAAAAAAGCACCTCCCTAAGAGATGCCTTCAAATATATATTTTCTTTGTGTATCTGCATTCCGGATAATTGCCACAACCATAGAAATCACCATACTTACCGCTCTTTAGTATGAGTGTCCCTCCGCACTTGGGACAGATTCCTTCATTGATAGCTATTTTTTCCTTCATTTTCTTTTTATGTATATTATCGATATGTTCTTTCCGGACTTCTTTTGAATCAATTTTTGAAGAAACGAGCAGTTGTACTATATCAGCCATTTTTTCTTTAGACAGCACGGCATAGCGGGATTGATCCCGTATCGTTCCATTTAGTTCTCCCCATTTTACAACAAGAGCTTTGTTAATGTTGACCTTAATTGTTGCATCACCCGGAAATGTCACAATTGGTATTATCGGAACATCCGTTAGCCCATTGTTTTTTAGTAAGGCTTCAATCGCTTTTACATGTCCATAGTTTTGGTGAATAGGGTTCATGAACTGGTTTTTGTGACCATAAATAGACTGTGTCCATTTACTGCCATTTTCAGAGCCCAATATCCAACCCTTGTAGTTTTTTACCTCTATGACAAAAATCCCGTATATGGAAACTACGATATGATCTATCTGACTTGTTCCCCGCTCCGTAAGCATCATAACGTTATTAAGTACGGCATACTCTTTTTTGTTCAGTAACCCTAAAACAGCAGCGATAGCCGCCTCACCTGCAGAACCCTTAATCAATGGCAGCCAGAACCTTTTAGTGAGCTTTAAGATTATAAAAATAAATATCAAAACCCATATCCAGTTTAAACTCATATACTGCTCTTTGCTCATAGCCATCAGCCTCCATACATAGATATCATCACAATTATATCTAAAAAATTTACGTTTAACATCATGGCAGGCTTTAGAACCAGTTTTATTTGCTCTTTTGCGCCGGATTTGATCAATGGTAATCATCATTTTCAGTTCAATATTACTATGCTCCTCAAACTTTAAAAACCTAATTACATAAGAAATCCAGGCAGTCAGTTGATCGCCTGGATTTCTTATCGTTATTGGCTTTTGATCACGGGTTTAAGTAATAGAAAGAATCAAATCAGGACTTCATATCCTTCGAATCCCCTGAACTAATAACCTCCCCGGAATCCGCATTTACAAATTCTACATGAATATTATCTACTTCTTCTCCGGAAAATACCGCGTACATACTACCGTACATATATAGCGCCATAACCCCAAAGGATTCTGCAAAGTCCAGCTCCTTGTTCTTTGTTGTAACAGTAAAGTTTGTAAAGTCATCATCGGCTGAAATAGCAATGATATTCGGATAAGTCTCCGAACCTACCATCTCCTGGAGAGAGTCGTTAATTTGTTTTCTTACATCAGAAACCATCTCCTCATGTTTTGCCTTACTCATGACATAAGTTGCACTTCCATCGCTATTAAGCGTTATGGATTTGATCCCTTTTTCCTTTGCAAGATCATCAAGATCTTCCTGCGTAGCTTCACCAATAAAATCTTTTGGTATCGTAAGTGTCACATTGAAAAGTCCCTTATCGACATCTATATCACCGAGTGCTTCCAGATTTTCAGTGCTCTCACCAGAAGTCTGTTCAGATTCCTCGATTTTAGATTCAGCGACTTTTTCGGTCTCTACAGTTGTATTCGTAACAGCTTGAGGCACTTCTTCCCCAGCTTTACTACCACATCCAGAAAGTGTCGATATACCAATTGTAAATGTTAGTATTATGGCTATTACTCTCTTCTCCATGACTTAAAACCCTCTCATATGTTACCCTCAATCACTTGGTCGAAAACTTAATCGCATCCGTATCCTTGATTGTCATATAGGTGCTGCTGTCAAAGATATGGAATTTCAGCTCAATCTCATCTATGGACTTTATATCATTGTTATCAAGATCTGATTGCATGATGGTTATATCACTAATCGACATCTTTCCATCATAAACGGTTGATGAGAAGAACGGCTGTACCATGAAGCCATTGATAGACATATCATCCGCCTGTACTCCGATATTCTTACCGGTATTGTTCTCTATATAAAGAAGAACTGCTGTACCCCAGAAGCTGTTTTCATCAACATACTTTCCTACGATACGTAATCCGTCTTCATTATAAAGCTCATGCCCGTCATCAAGCTTCTTTACTTCCATGGAGTCGTAAGCTGATGTTTTAATCGTTACACAGTCTGAATCAAATACTGTTGCATAGGAGTTGCTGTCAAATACATGGAAATAAATTTCAACTTGGCCAGGTGTATCAATTCCTGCCTTTTCCAAATTACCGGAAAGGAAGTTCAATGTCTCATTTGCCTTTTTCCCAGCAGCAACACTCTTTGAAAACAGATCCGTAACCATGTAATCGTTGACAATAAGAGCGTTGCAGGAAACACCAAGGTTCTTATCTGTGTCATTTTCAATGAGAACCTTGATCCCAGGTCCCCAGATCGGATCCACAACATATTCCTTAGCAGTAACCTTCAGACCATCCTGATCAATCAGAACCTGTTCTTCAATGGTGATATCTGCTTTTGCTGCTTCTGTTGCCGCCTCAGTTGCAGCTTCCGTAGCTTTTTCTTCAGCTTTGGCTGCTTCTGTTGCAGAACCGGAATCTGCCTTTTCCTGGGTCATTGCCTTAGTTTCTTTGGAACTGGATCCGCTTGAACCACTCCCGAGAGACATGAGCGCAAAAACTGCAAGCAAAGAAATAAGGCCCACGACTTTACCTACTTTTTTCATGACTATTCCTCCGTTCATAAAAATATATTACATATATAGATATCGTACAAATCACAAACTCCATAATGATATCAAGGATATCAAAGCTTCCCGGAGTCTGTGGTAATAACTGGAGCAATTCTATAAGAACAATAAAACTTAAACCTATAATATATGCAGTTCTAATCTTGCTTCGGCCTAAGTAAAACACTAAAGAAAAGGTCAAAGCATAAGCCCATAATATGTCACACAGATAGTACCTCACGAACCGCTCTATCCCCTTTGGGGATCCTGGTACTATACCCGGCGACACATTAAAAAGACTAAATATGAACCTGGATATATAAGCATTTGGCCGCCAATATAAATAAATAATTGTCCCGATCAGAAGCGGAATGCCTATATTACATAAATAAAAGAGGTTTCGTCTCATGCCATGTCGATAATAAAATATATTGCGGAAATAATTGACG
Source organism: Oribacterium sp. (assembly GCA_017940955.1). The sequence continues at coordinate 1,346 of JAGAXP010000015.1, read as the reverse complement.
CGATTATAATTTCCTTCTTTGTCTTCATAGCTGCAAGTAAGAACACTATGCCAAATATACAAGCCATAACGCCCCAAATCCGTAAATCCGAAAAGCTTCCGGAAAACATCCTGGAAAGAAAGAATGCAAACCAATAAAATACGCAGCTTGTTATCGGTCCACCTTTCTTTTGGGAATTCCTGGTTAATAATCCGACCAGACCGCCAACAAAAAAGCATACTGCAGTGATAAACCCGGCCGAACCACTTATCTCTCCGGAATTACTCATCATATTTGATGCTCCGGCCGCACACGACTGAAGTGATATTAACGGAAACAGCACCAATGACAGGATGCCGATTATCATCCTTGCAAGTGCCCACTTACCTTTGTTGGGTTCATCATAATTATGTGTTTGTTCCATACGATCTTCCTCATTTAGCTAAATTATACCATACAACAGTGTCAAATATCATCTGATCCGCATGTGGTCAGAAGAGGGAATCCGTACTCTTCCATTAGCTCATCGACACGCTCGACATTTTTAAATCTCTGATTTATCGCTATTATGATCACGGAGTCCCTGGGAATTTTCGAGTACAGAATAGGCATTGAATATAGCGTTAATGCAGTCTGGGTATCTTTGAGAGAAAATCCGGCCACGATGCATATTCTTAAGATGATGTCTCTCTGTACGGTTTTCTTTTCGCCGGATATAAGCTTATATCCATATCTTTCCGGTATTCCTGCTTTATCGAAAACTTGCTGCTGAGTCAATTTTTTTGTTTTGAACTGCCCTCGCATGAATTCAGCAAAGGGTTTGTCGCTTAGATACATGGAATCCCGGTTTTCTTCCAAATAATTTTTCAGTCCATCCGGCTTTGTCTTACTCAGGATAGCCTGTAGTTCATTCGTTGTTTTTTCTTTCATAACTACACCTTTTGATATATCATTACAATCAGATGCAATACTTGATAAGGATATGTATAAATGGATTTAAGTGAAAGATGCAATTATTCATACTATGTTCCTGTTGCTCCAATAAATGAGGAACATGAAGTCTGGCTTGTCCAGCATGCCGAAACAGGGAAGTTCTATGTCAAAAAATCAACCCATTACTATAACTTGGCTGTTTTTCAATTCCTTAAGGAAAATCCTATCCCTAACATGCCTAGGATTTTTGAGCTGTTTGAAGATGATGGTACTCTCCATATCATAGAAGAATACATATCCGGAACTACTCTTGAAGAACTCGTACTAACACAAGGTCCATTTAGTGTGACCATCACAGCAGAATGGACTCACCAACTCTGTGAAATATTAAAGGGACTTCATAGCTGTACTCCGCCCATAATCCATAGGGATAT
>JAGAXP010000193.1 GCA_017940955.1 Oribacterium sp. | reverse complement strand
CTCGGATTTGTTCATCTCATTCCGGACAGAGCAAGACAGCGTATCATAGACATTGCTTCCACACAGTTTCCGGACGGCAGTGCCTATCATCAGTATCAGCCGCTTACCAAGAAGGGAAATTCAGACATTGGTTCCGGCTTCAATGACGATCCTTTATGGCTGATTGCGGGAACAAGTGCATATGTAAGAGAGACCGGCGACCTTTCGATCCTCAGTGAATCTGTGCCTTTTGATAATGATATGTCCACAGCCAAGTCACTTATGAATCACCTTCAGCGCTCCTTCAACTTTACAGCAACCCATAAGGGACCTCACGGGCTCCCCCTCATAGGGCGCGCAGACTGGAATGACTGCCTGAATCTAAACTGCTTCTCGGAGCATCCCGGAGAGTCTTTCCAGACCTTCGGGCCTTCAGAGGGACCGGTGGCTGAATCTGTATTTATAGCCGGAATGTTCGTAAAGTATGGTGAGGAATATGCCCAGCTTGCGGAGCTCCTTTCGGATAATGCTGAGGCCGAAAGAGCCCGCGCTGAAGTAAAGAAGGTTTACGAGGCGGTTCTTGAATATGGATGGGACGGTGACTGGTTCCTGAGAGCCTATGATGCGGAATCAAAGAAGGTTGGTTCAAAGGAATGCGAAGAGGGACAGATCTACATCGAGCCCCAGGGCTTCTGCACTCTCGCAGGAATCGGAGTTAAGGAAGGACTTGCGGAAAAGGCATTGAAGAGCGTTGAAGAAAAGCTGGATACAAAGTATGGTGTAATGATTCTTCAGCCTGCATATACAAAGTATCATCTGGAGCTTGGTGAGGTAAGCTCATACCCGCCGGGATACAAGGAGAACGGAGGTATCTTCTGCCACAATAACCCATGGGTTTCCATAGCTGAGACGGTTCTCGGCCACGGTGACAGAGCATTTGAAATCTATAAAAAGACCTGCCCTGCTTTCATAGAGGAAATAAGTGAGATTCACTGCACCGAGCCTTATGTTTATTCTCAGATGGTAGCCGGAAGGGATGCGAAATTCTTCGGTCAGGGCAAGAACAGCTGGCTTACAGGAACCGCTGCATGGACCTTTGTAAATGTTTCACAGTATATACTCGGAGTTTATCCGACCCATAAGGGACTGTCCATTGACCCATGTGTTCCCGGGGATTTTGGGGATTTCACACTTACAAGAAGGTTCCGTGGTGCGGTTTACAGGATTACGGTTCACACCAACGGTTCACAGAAGGGCGTAAAGAAGCTTACCGTAAACGGTGAGGTTTGTGAGGGTAATGTTATTCCTTATGATGCAGCAGTAAAGGAATACGCTGTGGAAGTAGAGATGTAAGTGAAGAATCAGGCAGATTTTCAACGAAAACTACAGGGGAAGCAAACAGTCCGGGGACGGTTTTCGCAGATCAGAACTGTCAGGGATGGCTTTCCACGGTGGTTTAACGGAAAAAGGTTCGGGGCATTATGCCCCGAACCTTTTATACGTAGGATTATTTAAAGAAAGAAATCAATACTCCGGCTCGATAAGTCCGTAGCTGTTGCCCTTTCTCTTATATACGACTGCAACATTTCCGGTATCGCCGTTCTGGAATACGAAGAAAGCATGTCCGACAAGCTCCATCTGGAGGCACGCCTCTTCAGGTGTCATAGGCTTGAGGTCAAAGTGCTTTGTACGAACGATATTGATCTCTTCTTCGGTTGTTTCATCTTCAGGCTCCTCATTGAAGGCATCCGAGAAATCAGCCGCAGCCTGATGTCTGTTGAGAAGCTTGGTGCGATACTTGCGGATCTGGCGCTCGATGATGTCTACAACCAGATCCAATGACTGGAATTTATCTGAGGTGGTTTCCTCCGCGCGGATCACCCCGTCTTTTACAGGGATGGTTACCTCTACCTTGTACATATTCTTCTCAGTAGAGAGAGTGACATTGCAGATGGTGTCCTCCTTAAAGAACTTGGACAGTTTTCCGAGCTTTCTGTCGATCTGGTCTTTCATGCCATCTGATACGTTAATGTTTCTGCCCGTGATATTAAACTTCATGGAATCACGCTCCCTTATTTAGATTTCTCAAAACTGTTTTTGAGATACCTAAATTATATCACCAATAGGAAAATAATTCCAATTCTATCTCCTGCCAAAAATGAAATTTTTGTGAATAAAATGTAGCAGTTGAGACGGCGGAACACTGACTCCGTCCCCATGATCTACCGGCTCAACTGCTGCAGTGGAATTTATTAAAGAAAAAGACCCGGGACGTTTTGCCGTACCGGGTCTTCTTCTAAGAGAAAATATAGTTAATGGTTAAAGATTTTTAGTTGTTAATGAACCTTCCGTATGCATATGGCTCTCTGTAGTCATATTTTCCGGTACAGATTCCTGTTCGGGAGTTTGCGGCATGGATGATGACTCCGTCACCGGCATAGATCGCTACGTGATTTACATAATCACCGGAGGCGTAGAATACCAGGTCTCCCGGCTGCAGTTCTTCAAAGGTTATGGACTGGGCGTTTTCAATTTGATCTCTGGATGATCTTCCGGTTTTGATGCCAAAGTTCTTGAAGATTTGCTGAACAAATCCGGAGCAGTCAGCACCCTCTGTAAGTGAAGTGCCTCCGTAAACGTACGGGTTTCCAAGGAACTGCTTTGCGTAATTGATAAGTGCCTGGCGGCTTGCTGTTGTGGCAATGGTAGGAACAGCGGTGCCGGCATTAACAGTTTTCTTTGGAGCAGATACAACGGAGGTTGTTTCGGATGAAGGTGCGGTATTGGCTGCTATAACAGTGTCCTCAGAACCGGAAGGATTGGCTGTTGCGCTTGTGGTGCCGGTTGATCGTCCTGTGAGATTTGATACGAAATTAGTAACGCTCTCGGCTACCTTGGATACAGTCGTTTTGAAGGCACTGAACTCGTCTACATCGTCAGCTATTTCCAGAAGCTTATCTTCGGAACCGGAGGCGGAAGAAGTTTCCGTGGTGGTTTCTGCTGCGCTTGAATCCTTTGCGACGGCATAGTTCTCGGTTACGACATTGGAAGTGGTCTCATCTATACTTGTAATGTTGTATTCAGGAATCATGGAACCATCAGTAAGTGCTGCCAGATCCTCGTCTGAAGTGATACCGAGTTCTGCATCATCAACGGGACCGTCTCCTATTTCGAGAAGGACTTCCTCGGAAGATGCTGAAGTGGCTGATGTAGATGTTGAGGATGCTTCTGTACTTGAAGCTGCAGTGGTTTCGGTTTTATCAGAGCCGGAATTTGCAGCTGAAGTTTCTGTGGCTGAAGTTTTTGTCGATTTTGAAGCTGTTGATGAGCTCTTTGAAGCTTTGGTTTCCTCAATTGTTGAATCCGCTGTATCATCAGAAGCGTTGGCGTTTTCCTTTGCCTTTGATGAAGAAGCTTTGGTCTCGGATGATTTGGTTGTTGAAGCAACTGATACTGCCTCTACTATAGCTGTTACAGATGAGGATTTTTTTGCTTCTTCAGCGAAAGAAACCATACCGGGAGTTGTTGCGCTAAGAGTCATAGCTAATGCAGTATATATAGCAAGGTGTTTGTATGTGTATTTTTTCAAAATGTACTCCTTAGCGTTCCGTGATAGGGGAACTGTATTTTATATTGAAGGACTTAGTTGTAAGACGACTTTAATTAGTCATTTATAGTGATGGATTAAAAAAACAAAAAACAGGTGTGAGACCATCTAATGTTTTAATCACATTATTATGGTAGCACACCTGCTGTTGAAGAATCTTTTTAAATGTTTTACGTTTTACTTACTGTGTAAAAATATTCTAAAAAGTAATGCAAAGGTCTTATATTTTCAGATTTTCCTTATGAATAAAAACTGTCGATTCCGTCAGCGATTCCCTTTGCCAGAACAGCTACTGTTGAGTCGCTGTAGTCAGAAGCTTTATCGCCCAGCTCAAGGTCGATGGACGGGATCTTTGAGTAGCTGGTCTGTGTGAGATCCATCTGCATTGAGCCATCGCTGAAGATCTTTACACCATTTGCAGAAAGACCGTTGATGACATTGGTACCCAAACGGTCACTCTCCTGCCAGATTGTAGAAACCGGATACATGCCCTTTATGCCGTCGGCAACACTCATAAAGAAAGCACCTTTGTTTTTGGTTGTTGAGTCATAGTGGATGGCGATATGGCAGTCAGCACGGTTATTGGCCATGACAGTGCGGGCAATGTTGTCGAGCTGCACATCCTCGCTTTCCCGGATCATGAGGACGTTGTAGCCTCTCTCGAGCAGAACTTCCTTCAGCACCTTGGCAACCTTCAGGTTTACGTAAGCCTCTGAGGTTCCGTCTGCCATGGTGGTTCCGGAAGATACTGCAGCTGCGTAAGTATTACCGGCTGCGGTGCTGCCGCCTGTGACCTTGGCGGTTCCGTCAGGATGGCAAAGAGTCTTCACACGTTCGCCGCCGCTGGTGCCGTGACCTGCATTAACGCATACGGTTTTGCCTTTCTTGTTGCTGCCGGCTGCATAGTAAAGAGTTGCTGTGCCGGAATTGATCTTTGAATTGCCGCCGAACTCCCAGTCTGTGTTGAAGGATACAGCTTCGGAAGTTTTCTTTTCAACCACATTGGTGGTTGTATAGTCTGAGCTTATAAAAGCGGTCTGTCCGTTATACTCGATACGGCTCCACTTGTCGCTGTAACCTGTGCGGTGGAAGCTGTCACCGGTATTGGCTTTTCCAAGCACTTCGCCTGTTTCGGGAAGTGCGCGAATGTTTACATCATCTGCCATTATATAAACCTTTTCGTCACGGGACTGGAAGCTGATGGGAGCAGCGGTTTCTGCTGCTGTGGTTTCAGAAACTTTATTTGACTGTGCTGCGGTGTTTGTTGCTGCAAGAACTGTTGCCTGAGCCTGAGAGCCTGAGTTTGCAGCAGGAACCGTAGGACCGATGTTGCTTTCAACGGTTGCGGATTCGTTGGGGAGAACATTGGCCTCTGTATCGGTAAGAGTGCCCTCTTCTACGGAAACTGTGGCTGAAGTCCCGGAGAACTCTGCATTATATGTTTTTTTGCAGCTGCTCAGGGAAAAAGCAAGAGCCGTACAGGCAGCTGCGGATAAAAAGATGGTTTTTTTGAAATGATTTTTCATTCTATACCTCCTACCGTGTTAACTGGTAGCACAGCATGAATTTTAACAAACATATATTCGGCTGTCAACAATCGTTTCCTGTAAAATATTCAGGAATTTGACAGTAATTCCCGACTATATGATTTAGATCCATCCCCCGTCAAACGGTATGACCTGAGCAGTTAAATATCTAGGTGCTTGAGCCAAAAGGTAGATAAACTCTCCTACTTCCTCTGGTGTTGCCATGCGTCCGAAAGGTATCTCATCTTCTACCGCAGCTCTGTCTTCCGGAGACATCCAGGCGTTCATGTCTGTGTCAACACAACCGATGGCGACTGAGTTTACCGGGATGTGATTGGGTGCAAGTTCTTTTCCCAGGGCTTTGGTAAAAGCATTGACAGCACCTTTCGTGAGACTGTAAACCGACTCCATGGAAGCCCCTGATACTCCCCAGACGGAAGAAACATTTACGATGCGGCCGTTTCCTGTTTTCAGCATATATGGAATCACTGAGCGGGTGAGTTTGAACATATCGGAGACATTGGCACTCAGCATGGTACTGAGCTCTTCATCAGTTACGTCCTGGCAGAGATTGAAGGTTGAGATGCCTGCGTTGTTCACAAGGAGGATCTCATCGGATGCTCCTACGGAATAAAGACTGCTGTTACCTGAAGGGGCTCCTTCAAAATAGCTCTGGCTAAAGGTGTTTTCCGTGTGTGACAGAGAGCTTTTAATGATATCAGCTTCTGTCAGAACAGGCATGACGGATTGAAGATCGATCCTTAGTGCCGATCTCAAAACTTCATCTGTGATGGCTCCGTGAACGGTTGTGACCTCGGTGAAATTCCGGAGACTTTCAGCCGCTTCCTCCAGAAGATCATAGTTTGAGCGGCAGTTTATGATGAGCCTGTATCTGTTTTTTGCAAAAATCTCTGCCGTTGCCCGGCCTACTCCCCGGGAGGCTCCCGTAATAATCGCTGTTTTCACATTTACTCCTGAATACTCGAAAATATCTGATAAGGTTTATGTCAGATGTATGCAACTGAAAATGAAAGTAACAGAGCTTTGAACTTTATGATGTCACATCATTTATGCAATGATACTCCGTAAATCAAAAAAATCATATCCCCTTTTTTAAAAGATACATAAGGATATGGTCAGGATAATGTTGCATTTTTGGGGGCAAATGATTTTGAACATACATGGGTGTACCATGTATGTTCAATCAGTTAAGGAATTGCCGGTCGGTATATACAGTGAAGGACGGTTTCGGCATCACAGATACCGGAAATCCGTTTTTATATGATTCTGACCGCAATTTACAGTGTACTTTGACATAGGGATCCGTGTACTCGGATATAAGAGGTTGGTGTTTGGCTCCGGTATGAGGATACTGTCCTCTCCACCTCCCTCCAGGGAGGTTACCATGCATTGATATGACGTTATGTCATGGGGATGTAAAACGCCGGCCGCAGCAGGTGTCATTTCAGAGTTCTCTTTGATATCGGGGATTTCAGGTTCACTGAAGCCGCAGTCATAGGCTGTTATGGTGACATCCTTATACAGGAGCTCGTCTACATTTATCACATGATCTCTTATATGACCGGTTTCTGTAGGATAAAGTGTTGTGGTCACCTCTATGCCTCTCACGGGACTCCAGTTCATGACTATGTGCTTTTCATCTATGATATAGTCCGGTTTTGTCATGTTTTTGGTGTAGATGTAGCCATCTATCTCAAATGCAAGTGTGGAGTCCGGGGCATTTTCCTGAAGGGAAACACTTGAACGGGCGATGCTGAAGCCAAATTTACTGCTGTAGGCAAACTTTGAATACTTCTCTATATTGTGACTGTGCCCTTCATGGTTGGTCTTACCGGGAACCAGTGCCACTACCTGATCACAGAAGCCTTTTTTGTGCATGCGCTGCAGCAGCATCGGCACTGAAGGCAGTAGGGTGGTGGTGAATGCCGGGGTATGTAAAGGGGCATGGGCTTCACATGCCGACAGATGCTCTAAGGTACAGCAGGAGGAGTCAGTCTGTGAAGTGTGACCGTATGATGGAAGGAGCTCTTCGGAAGAGGATATGGATGCTTCCGGAGTCTGCAGGCTGTCACCGCAGGAGCTTCGGTCATCCGGTAAATCGTCAAGGCTCCTGACAGTATCCTCAGCGCTGTGGAGGTTTCGCCAGCATATATCGGTATCGGGCAGCGCCAGATAGAAAAATGCCTGCAGTGCCCAGTAAGGGGAACCGGGGGCATTGTAGCTTTCTGACATCTGGAGGTTGCCGTATCCGTATCCGATGGTGAGGATACCGGCATTGTCAAAGATAGGGCGGCTCAGCCACCGGCAGAGGCTGCGGGCTGTGAGAGCCATCATATCGGAAGCCGGGATAGGGTAAATATGGGTCATGAGGCAGGTTGACCAAAAGGCACTCTGGGCAAATCTGTATGTCATGGATCTTCCATAAGGGAAGCAGGAGCCGGTGTCATCAAAGAAAAGTCTGAAATCCTTTCCGAAGGACATGGCTCTCTCATAGAAGCGCCGGCATCTTTCAGGATCCTCCTCTGCCATAAAATCTCGATAGATGAGACCGAAGCTGAGCATGACAAAGGGATTGTAATAATCCTTGTCGCCGCCGTTTCCGTCGTTATACCAGCCGCCCTCCGCATAGTAGTCATCGATCATCTCAAGACCTGTCTCCATGTTTTCCTTGCTGTAGGGGAGACCGTTTACCTTCAGGGCAAGGTTTGTGATGATCTGGAAAAACTGCCAATTGCAGGCACAAAGGTTGTGACGGTTGCATTCGCATAACCAGTCTGCAAGCCGTACCTTTTCTTTGGCTGTGAGAGGGTTCAGAAAAAACTCGCGTGCATAGAGCATAGCAAAACCGATGGCCGGCATCTCGCAGAACTTCTGGTCAAAATCATGACAGAGCCCCCAGTAATCGGGAGATGCGGGATCAGTGCCTGAAACGATGCCTCTCTGATAGACATAGGTGAGTCGTGTTATGAGATCAAGCCGTGAATCAGAGAAGCTGCAGTGAGATGTCGGAGCCTGGACACCCTCAGCCTTCACCTCATGGAGTATGTCAGGCTGTGGTTCCATAGCTTTCCCGGAAAGCGCTTCAGAGGCTTTGGCAGTTCTTATACGGGCAAGAACTTTATTCTTTTCCTCCTGAGAAAGACCGGAAAGGAGTGCTGCAAGCCCCCAGAGAGGTCTTGCAAAGGCTTCCATCTCCTGGGAGGACTTATCGTAGTGAGTCCTTGTGTCACCGATTCGGAGCAGACCGCAGTTTTCCGAGTAAAAAGGTATAAGGGGCTCAAGGATATGTAAAAGGATGTCCTGAGCTGACGTTTTGTCTGTAAAAGCTGTTGATTGTAGTTGACTGAATAATTTCATAATGCTGACTCTGTGTTCTAAGCTTAGTGGCTGTGATGGATACCGGTGTTGAGGATCCCGACATATGTCAGAGAGAACTTCGAAGGTAACCATCGTGATTTCACTCTCCCGATCACTGACTTATGACTGAATCATGAATCTGTGCATTTCTTAAATAAGTATGAAGACTTATATCCGAAATTCGGGATCTGTTCCCAGCGGCTTTTTAAAAAGTGGGCCGCCATCTTGGGTCGCCTCTCTCTTGTGAAGACACCCTTTCTGTTGCCGTCTGCACGGTAAACACCCTGTATGGTTCCGAAGTCTGCAAAGGCCCAGCACTGCTCGCCCATGAAAAAGTCACGTTTATCAAATTCCCGGTCTATGCGGCGGTAGTACTCTGCCTGAAACTCCTCCGTCCACATCTCTACAACGGTTCCGTGAAGTCCCGGCAGTGTATCACAGCCGTACTCTGTTACCATTACAGGTTTACCGGTTTTTGCCCAGAAATCAAGTTCAAGCTTCCATGCATAGACGGCACTGTCAAGATCTCCTGAGAGATTGTACCAGCCGTAATAACGATTGATGCATATAACGTCCATGGTTCTTGTGGTGATATCCCTTGTGTAGTCATTCTGACAGCACACCAGTGTTACAGGTCTGTTCTCAGGGTCAAGGCTGTGGGTGTACTCATACAGCTCATGCCAGTAATCATAGGCGGACTCCGGAAAGTTCTCTGTGTCAGGCTCGTTGCCGAGAGACCACATGACAACCGAAGGGTGATTTTTGTCTCTTGCCACAAGGTCACGAAGGATGGATTTATGGTAGTCCTTCACAGGGAAGGTATACGGGTCAAGTACTCCTCCTCCGGAGATACCTACAGCCGGTGTTTCGTCTATGATGACTATGCCCTCACGGTCACACAGACGGTACATCTCTTCGGCGTAAGGATAGTGGCTGGTCCTGAAGCTGTTGGCACCTATCCAGTGCAGCAGGCTGATGTCCTTGACGTTGAGCCCCTCGTTGACGCCTCTGCCGGAGATATAGAAATCCTCATGCTTTCCGAAGCCCTTGAAATAAAAAGGCTTTCCGTTTATAAGGAAGCTGGTGCCTGTTACCTCCACTGTGCGGATGCCGAACTCTTCGGTATACTCGTCATCGCAGAAACGAACTCGGAGTCTGTAGAGATACGGATCCTCAGGCCACGGGTTCCAGAGATGGGCATCCTTTATACGAAGAGTACCCTTTTCCCCTTCACCGGCTGCCACCACATGGTCCTCCCGGTCCAAAACATCTACCGTTATTTTGTTATGAGTTGAAGCTGTAACTTCGTACTTTACTATACCATCCGTACCCTCTATGGATGGCACTATGGTCACATCCTCGATATAGTCCTTTGGAGTGGTGTACAATGAAACGTGTCTGTTGATGCCTGCGTAATTAAAGAAATCAAAGTTCGGAAGGTTGATGGTGCCGCGATGCTTCTTGGCCATCTGTACTGCCGGAACCTGAGCATTATCAGAGCCGAAAAATGCAGTGCCGTCTTCATTTCCCATAGGCAGGGTATGGTGATCCACCCTGTTATTGCAGGAGACGGTTATCCTTACAGTATCTCCGGGAGCTGCCAGATCGCTTATCTCCTTCTCAAAAGGGAGAAAGCCGCCCCTGTGGGTAACGAGCTCTGTGCCGTTCAGCCAGACAGTGCTGTCATGTGCCACTGCATCAAATCTTAGGACCAGTCTCTGATCCTTGAAAAATGAAGGGATAGTGAATTTTCTTTCGTAGTAGGCAAGGCCTGTGTGAGCCCTGTAATGCTCCTCCTCACGCTGATCGTTATATGAGGCAGGGACGTACAGCTCCTCCGCATCCTCAGGGAAATGAGCTTCCCAGTGTTCATCACGGGCTGTACCCCTGTCAAGCTTAAACCTCCAGAGACCGTCGAGCCTGATAAGTGCTCTGGCTTTATTTTCTATAGGATATAACATATTTATCTGAACTCCCTTTTGAATTTTTCTATCGTCTGCCGGATCATGCTGCCGGTACTGCTTTACCAGTAGATATTCCAGTTCTTATCAGAGAGCCTTGTGAGAGCCTCCATGTAGTAGTAATCGCCCCAGATAACGCATTGATCCACACCCTCTTCCGTACAGGTGTTAAACGGAGTTTTCTTGCTGTAGGTTCCGTGCAGCAGCTGACCGTTGGATACTGCCGGATCTGTGACCCTATAGTTATCGTAAAGGGACTTCATGAGCTTCTTTGCGACAGAGCTGTAGTATGAAGCATCCTGCCCCTTCATATACTTGGACATCTCCAGCATACCGCAGGCTGCGATGGCTGCAGAGCTTGAATCTCTCGGCTCTGTGACCTCATCGCCGTCACCGAAGCTCAGATCCCAAAACGGAACCAGATCTCCGGGAAGGTGGTTCAGGAAATAGGTGGCGATACGCTTAAAGTATCCTATGTACTCTTCTCTCCCTGTGTACCTGTAAGCCATAGCGGTGCCGTAGATGCCCCATGCCTGTCCTCTTGCCCATGCTGACCCGTCCTTATAGCCCTGGCATGTGGAACCATGTGAGAAACCTCCTGTTTTCGGGTCAAGGAAAACCGTATGCCACGTGGAGTCATCCTCCCGGAGAATGTATCTCATGGTGGTATGGATATGCTTCTCGGCGATGTCACGATACTTAGGGTCTCCTGTCACCTCCGATGCCCAGTAAAGCAGAGGGAGATTGAGGAGACAATCAATGATAAATCTGTAGTTTCCGGGATCATCCATGGAGCCCCAGGCCTGAAGGAACTCTCCCACAGGGTGGAACCGCTGTATGAGCTGTTCAGCGGCAAGTACAGCAGCCTCACGGGCTTTTTCACTGCCTGTCAGCTTGTAGGCGGCAACGCAGGAAGGGCTGAAAAGAAATCCCATATCATGATTATCTACATCTTCTTTTCTTGATATACGATCATGAAAGGAATCGACACCGGCCAGTCCGGCCTCCAGCAATGCTTCTTTTTCTTTACCGGTGGCTGCTTCATAGGAAAGCCATATCTCTCCTGTCCAGAAGCCTGTGGTCCAGTTTCTGTTTTCCCCCGGTTTGTAAAATCCCGAGAAGCTGGCAGGTCCCGGGAAGTGTTCAGTGAAATCAGGCAGGTTCCGAAGTACCTGCCTGACTGATGCGGTGAGAGCTTCTGAAACCTCACTCTCCTTGATTTCTGTATATCGGGCAGTATCCTGCTCTTTGATCCATTTAGACATGATGATCCTTTCCATAAATCAGAGTAAATCTTTCAACACTCTGTCAGTGTATTTTCCGTTGTTTCGTGAAGTTGTCCCTTTCCGCGGATGGCAGCTGAACAGTGTCGGAAAGAAAGCCGGTTTCTTTCCGATAAATATAAATCATCCCTTTACGCCGGAGGAGGCGATACCTGCAACAAAGTACTTCTGGAGTGAAAGGAATACGATCACAACAGGAATGAGGCTGATGCAGGAGGCTGCCATGATGAGCCCGTATTCTGCCGAGTACTGTGAGATAAACATCTTGAGACCGATCTGCAGTGTTTTCTTGCTTTCTGATGTAAGGTAAATGAGTGGTCCCAGAAAGTCATTCCAGGTATTGACAAAGGTAAAGATAGTCAAGGTCGAAAGTGCCGGCTTGGACAGCGGGAGCATGATGGTTGAATAGATCTGATACTCATTCATGCCGTCGATACGGGCTGCCTCGCAGAGTGAATCCGGGATGCCCTCATAGAACTGACGCATCATAAATACACCAAATGCCGTAAAGGCCTGCAATATGATGATGGAAAGGTGAGTGTCCGCAAGTCCCAGTTTACGCATGAAAAGGAACTGGGGAACCATGTAGGACTGCCATGGGATAGCTATGGTGGCGATATAGGCAAGGAACAGCAGGTCTCGGCCCTTGAATCTCAGCTTTGCAAAAGCATATGCCGCAAAGCTCGATGTAAGAAGCTGGAAAAAGGTTACTATAAAGGTAAGCTTAACCGTGTTTTTGGTAAAGGTTGCAAGAGGGATCTTTGTCCAAATATCTATATAGTTATGCCACTGAGGCTCGTAGCCGAACCACTGATAAGGTATCACAAAGATATCCTTGTTGTATTTCAGGGATGCTGTGATCATCCATATAAACGGTATGAGCATTATAGCTGCAAAGGTGATAAGTATCAGATAGATCAAGGTCTTACCGATAGCCTGATTTGTTGATTTACTGTTCATTTTGAGCCTCCATTAATCATTAGCATAGTTTTTCTCACCACGGAACTGTATGATGGTTATGGTAAGGACTATGGCGAAAAGCACCAGAGAGCCTGCACTTGCGATGCCCAGATTCCAGTTACGGAAGGCCTCCTCGTAGATGTAGTAAACAAGAACGATGGCTGACTTGTTGATGACACCATTGCTGCCGCCGGCAAGCATATATACGATATCGTAAACCTTGAAGCAGTTGATGGTGAGCATGATGATGACAAAGAAGGTAGTAGGCTTGAGCTGAGGTAATGTTACGTATCTGAATTTTTGCCATACATTGGCACCGTCAAGTCCGGCTGCTTCATAAAGCTCTGTGTTGATGTTCTGCAGACCTGCAAGATATATGACCATGTAATAGCCCATGTTTTTCCAAATGGAGAACATGATGATGGTCATGAGAACAGTTTTCGGCGCCGCTGCCCACTTGAGTGCAGGCATATGGAAAACATTGATGAGGATCTGATTGATAACGCCGCCCTTTGCAGGGGTAAAAAGCATGTTCCAGACTGCTGCTACTGCCACAAGAGATGCAACATAAGGGAAAAAGGTTATGGTTCTGAAGAAGTTGCGGCCCTTTACCTCCTGATTCAGCAGGATGGCAAGGCCCAGAGCCATGACAAGGGTAAGGGGTACTGTGAAAACGCTGTATACTACTGTGTTTTTGAGAGATGACAGGAAACGGTCATCTGAAAAGATGGAGATAAAGTTCTGTATACCTACGAACCTCCATGGGTTACTGCCGTCCCACTCCATAAATGCCATGATCATGGCAAGGATTATAGGACCCAGTGTAAAGATGGCAAAGCCTATAAAATTTGGTGCGATGAAGGAATAGGCAACCAAAGCCTGCTTCAGCTTTCTTTTTTTTGCTTCCTGTGCAACTGTTGCTTCTAATGTTGTAGCTGCGGTCATAATGCTCCTCCCGTTAAAAATCTTGAAACTGCATTCACCAAAAGGATAAAGGCTGAGATTTAAGGAGTGCTGTCACACTTATGGAACTCACCTTTATATCATGTACTCTTTATTATGTTTTCTGTAATGTCTGGAAATTGAGTGAATTATGAGAAAATAATCCCTTTTGTAGAATCCGGCTTCAAAAAGAAAATTATTGATAAATATTGTGGGGCTGCCATGTCTCACGACAGCCCCGATATGGAATTAATTATGAAAAGAGAATCAGCTTTTTATAAGCTCCGGTATATGCGGAGCCTATATAAGTATCATCAGCTTATGATAGCCTGAACACCGTCATTCATAGCCTGAACGCCGTCATCGATGGTAACAGACTCAGTCATGATGAGGTCGTGCTGCTCATTCAGGACTGTTTCGATCTCAGAGGACTTGTCATTGGCCGGCATCTCAAGGAATGTGTGTGATGTGATGAGCGCATCCTTTGATGTATCGTCCTGAGGGAAACCGTCCATAGAAGCGATAGAAGAAACGATGTCTTCATTTGTCATTGCAGGGATGTTGCCTGTACCTGCAAGTACCTCTGCTCCCTCTTCTCCTGTGACGAATTTGATGAAATCCCATGCCTCATCCTTGTGAGGAGCTGATACAGGAAGTGCAAGTGCTGTGATGGTTGCAAGAGTTGATCCCGGCTCAACACCCTCAGCATGAGGATACTTTACCATGCCCCAGTTTGTGCAGTCTGTGTATTCTCCTGAAGCGATCTTGTTGATGAGTGTTGAGATGAACCATGACCCCATGTTCATCATAGCAACATTACCCTGAGCAAAGGCATCACTGTAGTGGAGACCCTGAGTCTTAAGTGTTGCATAATCCATGCATACACCATCCTGCTGCTGCTTCAGAACCATCTCATAGTAAGGCTTTGTGAAATCATAGCTTCCGTCTACGATGGTGCTCTTTCCGTCGAGGATACCGTCAAGCTGGATGGTTGATCTCCAGGTGTGGTAGTGGGAACCGTAGACCTCGGATCCCGGAGTCGTATCTGTCACCTTACGTGCAAGCTCATCATACTGCTCCCATGTCATATCGTTTGTAGGGTAATCAACGCCTGCCTTGTCAAACACGTCCTTGTTGTAGAAAAGAACCCAGATATCCGATCTGAAGGGAAGCTCGTAAAGCTTGCCGTCGATAGTAACCTGATCAGTGATTCCGCCGTACTGTGAGAGATCAATGCTGTCTGCTGAGATCCTGTCATCAAGTGGTTCAAGAACACCCTTGTTAACAAGGGTCATGTAGCCCGGAACATCCTTGACGGTAACGATATCAAAGTCAGAGCCGGAACCGGAAAGCTGTGTTCCGAGAACCGTGGAATAGTCTGTTGAGCCAAGATCTACCATCTCGATGTCAACATTTGGATGTCCTGCTTTGTAGGCATCGATAAGGGGCTGATAATATGTGGTTGCTGATGCATCCCAAAGTGCCCACTTTAAGGTTACCGCATCTCCTGATGCTTCAGAAGCGGCTGTGGCTGCAGTCTCCTGAGCGGCGGCTGTCTCTGCCTTGGCAGCTTCTGTGGCGGCGGCAGTTGCGGCCGGTGTAGTGGAAGTGGCGGAACCGCAGGCAGCAAGTGATGTTGCAGCCATGGATGCAACGAGTAACGAACTTACGATTTTCTTCATATTTACCTCCTATTGTTACGGATCTGATCCGTTTGTTCATAAGACCTGTCCGGATGGGCTCCGGAGTGGTTTTCGAGCAGGTAATGTGTTTTTTACAGATATCTGTCACATTGCCTTAAGGTTAGATTTATTGTAGAATTCTCGTGACTTAAATTGAATACAAATTTTTCAAAGTAATTTTGCTTTTTTTTAGCAGATTTCCAAAACATGTACTTTTGTTGAAAAAATATGTAAATATTTACACTGTAAACATTCACAGTATAGAATTTGCTGAATCCGGAACCGTGATCGATATTTGGTGACAAACCTTCCGGAAATACACCGGTGTGTTCTCTTATGTGTTTTACGATTTAGCTCTTAAGCGGTACATGATTTCAGTGATGGGATCAGGTGGGGAAATATGAAATATTATTCCGAAATGAGAAAGCGTTTTAAATCAATAAAGTTTCAGATCGTTATGTATTCCATGGGATTTGCGGTCTTTGTGTCCATCCTGCTTGCGATTTTGAGTTTTCTGTATCTCAGGGATAACCTGAAACACAATATACGTCAGACTGCACAGAGCAGCCTGCAGCTCCTCGGCTCAGAGATAGATCAGTCAATAGACAATGCAGCCAATTTTGCCATGTGGACGACCATCGACAGTACCATCAATACGTACCTCAATAGGATGAAGGCAGAGGAAAAGGAAGCTGATTCTCTGTCTCCCGAGATGCTTAAGGAGCGGAATGCGGTTGACAGGCGTCTCGCACTTACCACATGGGATCATTTCAACAACGAATACAATGCCATGGGACGTACAAGACATATAAAAAGAGCGATAGTCAGCTCTATTGACGGTAAGCATTATCTGCAGTCTCTGCAGAATGCATCTGTCACATCCTCCCGTTCTCTCACCGGGGAGATCATGGCAACCAATTATTTTTATCATCTGCTGAGGGCCGGGGATTTCAGGTATTACGGATTAAAGGAGAGTCCTGTCAGTTCTTTCTCCGGAGATCGTGTGATCCCTATGGTGAGACCGATCCAATCCCTGTCTTCATCTGAGGTCATAGGCTTTGTCTATCTGGAGGTTTCTCCTTCTGTGATCACAACTGTTTTAAGTAACTATGAGCTTAAAACAGACGAAAGGATATTTATATCCATCGGGAAGGGGCATAGCTATGAGTTCAGAAGCGGTGAGCTTACAGAGAGCAGGGTGCCGGACAGTGTTGTCAGTCTGATGCTCAGAAACGATGCATTTACCCTGTATCTGCTGCCCTCCCGGATAGATATGAACATAAAGCTGAACTTTTATCTGGGAGTGATCTTTTTTCTCGGATTTTCCATCATATTTATAGGACTCATGCTTTGGTTCCGTATGAATCATGTTATAACAAGACCTATCACCAGGCTTATAGATAAGCTTGAGAGGGTTGGTGACGGTGACTTTTCACGGGACGAGTCCATAGAATGGGACAATGAGCTGGGTGCCATAGGTACTGGTATCAATAAGCTGTCCCTCAATGTCCGGAATCTGATGGAAAAGAAGGTTCAGGATGAGAAGAAAAAGCAGGAGCTGGAATATCAGATACTTCAGTCACAGATCAATCCGCATTTCCTGTACAACACTCTGAATACCATTAAGTGGATGGCAGCCATACAGGGGTCTGAGGGTATCGCTGATATGTCCACTGCCCTTTCAAGGCTCCTCAGGAACATATCCAAGAGCAGGGAAAATGTCATCACCTTGAAGCAGGAGCTGGATCTGGTTAAGGATTACTTCACTATAATGAGATACCGTTACGGCGGTACTATAGAGCTTGAGACAGATATAAAGGATGAGGGGCTGCTGCAGGCAGCAGTCAACAGATTTTCACTGCAGCCGATTATCGAAAATGCTATATTTCATGGTATAGAGCCTAAGGGCGGAGCCGGAAAGATCGTTGTTTCTGTATATCTTAAGGATGATGGAGCTGACAGTACAGAGAACGATGACAATGATGGAAAGCATGACACAGAGACCGGAGCTTATGATGGAAAGCTGCTCATCATAGATGTAAAGGATGACGGGATAGGCATGACACAGGAGCAGATAGATAAGACTCTTTCGGGTGAGCTTGAGGGGGCAGATGATCTCTTCCGGCATATCGGGGTTTCCAATGTATCCCGGAGGATCAAGTATACCTTTGGGGATGAGTACGGATTATCTATCATATCTGAGGTGTCAAGGTATACGATAATGAGGTTTACATTACCGGTTATAATTAAGGATTGATGTGAATGGCAAAAGCATAATAAGGTAAAGAGCCGTTAGTTATATGATCATAGTGATATATGAGGTTGGTGTTTTATGTATAAGGTTTTAGTTGTTGATGATGAGCCTCTTGTACAGGTGGGACTCAGGTCTATGCTTCAGGGGCTGGAGGACATAGAGGTTATAGGAGCTGCCTCCAACGGCAAGGAGGCTTTGGATATCATAGCTGCAGAGCTGCCTGACATAGTGATCGCGGACATAAAGATGCCGGTGATGACAGGACTTGAGCTGCTTGAAAAATGCAGCAGGAGCTTTGGGGCTGTGCCTGCATTTATCATGCTTACAGCCTATGAGGAGTTCGACCTGGTGAGAAAGGCACTCTCCTGTCAGGCTGTGGATTACCTCATAAAAATTGAACTTAACAAAGAAAATCTTGGGGAAGCCCTGCGAAAAGCGATAGACAGAGTCAGTCATATAAAGAAGGATCAGGAGGCTGTGAACGATAAGTTTTCCCGTAATGCCGATACTGTCCAGCTTGAGGAATTGAGACAGCACTTTATGATGAATCTGCTCAACAGGGAATTTGAGAGTGCAGCCTCTCTGGAGCATGAGGCTGCCAATGTTCAGATGGATTTCAACTTCAACAGGTATATCGTTGCATTTGCGGAAATCGTTTCGGGAACTGCCGGAAATGTCACAGGCGCAGCACCGGTGCAGGCTTCGGCTACTGCGGAGGTCAGCAGGTATGATGCAGGACATCTCATCACTCTGTACCGTTCGTGTCTCACCATGACTAGAGAAATCGTGGAAAGGTATGCGCCATGTTATCTTGTGTCCAATGATACGGAACATTTTACTATACTGTTCTTTTTTACGGAGAACACTCCCGTTGCCGAAAGCATGGAGCACATACAGGAGGCTCTGGAAAATGCCCATACCATGATCAATAACTATTTTAATGTCAATCTGTATTTTGGGATAGGAACAGCGGTCTCCTCACCTGTTGATATACATACTTCCTTTGAGGAGGCTGAAGCTGCGGAGAAGGAAACCGATAAGGACTCTCCTATAAAGCTGTTCAGTCATCTTGTGGGGGCAAACAGACGCTCCGGTAAGGACAAGCTCATAAGCGCTATACAGGATTACATTGACAAAAATCTGGGCGGCAGGCTGCAGCTCAATGAGATTGCCGATGCCTTCGGACTGTCACCGGCATATCTGTCGGTTCTTTTCAAGAAAAATACAGATGTGGGCTTTTCAGAGTATGTGTACACGAGAAAGATAGAGGAAGCCAAGCGGATGCTGCTATCAGACGATATGAAGGTCTATGAGGTTGCGGATGCCCTCGGCTTTGAATCGGCATTTTACTTTTCAAAGGTTTTTAAAAAGGTTGTGGGAGTCTCTCCGAGAGAGTTTATACAGGCCAAAACAGAGGGTGAGTGATGTATTAAAGGGGCTGCAGCATAATATCTTTGAGTACAAGTCACCAGAGGATGGCCGCTTTATGTTATGAATTGGCATAACAATATTGTCTCGGAAGAAAAGCTGCAGGCGTTTACGGCAGCCGCATTGCAGCTCTTCTTCCAGTGCTTTAAATATATCCCATCGTCACTGTTTTTTGAGAAGCAGTCAGCTGTATCCTGTAGCAGGAATGCTTCCATGTCTCACCGAGACGCGCATCTGTGACAGGCAGCTCTTCTATCCTGATATCTGAAAAGCCATCCCCAAGCAATGCTCCTATTGCTCCGATACGTATGATACATGAGTCAGCTTTTGTCCCTTCAACCGGCTCCGGCTTTTCATAGCATATTATGTTTTCAACCAGCTTTAATTTTCCGTCATAACAGTCCTTGATGATGACAGGTGCATCTGTGACGGAGGTATCTGCCGGCAGGGGACTCAATGCATGGTTTTCTGTTAAGTCTTTTTTGAGGCGTACTGTACGCAGCAGCCTCCCGTCCAGCTTAGGGTAAGCTTTCCGGAGTTCCATGGAAAGCTCCGCTCCTGCTTCATCCATATGACATATCACATCAGTTGCTCTGAAATCCGCTCCGTCATGTTCCATAATGAGATGACCTTTCGCATCGTAGAAGCTTGGCAGGTTATGGTACTGGGACTGCATGGTCCAGATATCGTATCTGTCCTTTGAAAATGTCTTTTTCGTGTAGCTTCCGACCCCCAGATCGATGATGAAGGGCTTTTTGTCCTTGTACAGGATAAAGCTTCCCACGTCGTTATGGTTGTGGGAGTCTGCATTATCACCGGCTTTTGCCGCCAAAACATAATGAGAATCTCTGGTCACCATGAGACCGGTACTTGGGAACCATGCATCACCGGCAGCTGATGAAGTGCCGGAGGTAGCGCTAAGGTCCATCATCAGCTCATGGCACTGGGCATTGAGCACATGATACCATAGGTTTTCCTCGTTTGGTGAAAGACGTTCTGTCCAGGACTCATGCCGGTAGTCCCGGGCGGCAAAATCCATCATGGCAGGCTCCGAGACCAGTGCCCCAAACAGATATTCCCGGGCACCTCTCCTTCCGGCATGAGGAGAACAATCGGCAAAGTTGACATAATAGTCATCACCGATGTGAACCTTCATGATGTAGGTTGCGATATTATGAAGCTTCGTCATGTCTTTTGAAAACTCACTCTCTATCCCGGCAGCAGATAAGTTGTCTCGTAAAGCGTCTGAAAAGCTCCCGGAGATATCCCTTAGCAAGCTGAGGCATCCGAAAAGACACAGCCCCGCATGACTGTAGTACTGAGCCCCTTCATCACAGCAGCCGTCCTCCGCATACTCGTCTAAAAAGTGGTGAACAGAGCTTACGGCAGAATCATAGATCCTGCTGAGCTCCTTCTGTGTCGGCAGCAAATGCTTATGTCTCCAGTCAGGGGGATCAGCGAGACCGCTCTCATCGCAAAGCAGCTCTGCAAGCTGAGGAGATGCCATATATCTGTTGCTTAATTGTTCACTTGAACTGCCTGTAGATGAAGTGTTATCAGAAGCCTTGTTTCCGAAGCCTGCAGAGACGGCAGCTTTTTCTGCAGTGAACCGGGCATCATGGGAGGGTACTGTCTTACTGCCTTCATCATATGGTCTTGTAAATGCTGTGAGCAGTATGTTCTGGGTGATCCATGGAGTCCAGTTGCACATAGGCTCCAGACCGTTGCCCTTCCACCAGAAGTGGAAATGAAGGTAAGGTGCCAATACTCTTTCATACAATACATTATCTATGGTTGAACTGATAAAGGGACTTGCCTTCTTCAGGGCAGGTCTCAGCAGCTTCTCCGCCACTGAAAGCACAGCGGCAGTTTCTGCTGCAAAAAGGTCAACTACAGGGCGTGAGGTGTCAGGATATGAGTACTGCTTCGTGTCTCTAATATAGCTGTTATGAGCCGGCAGGCACCAGCTTGTCTCGCCGAGGATGAGGTATATACCATCTAGTATCTTTGCCAGAAAACTGCCCTTGTTTTCGATGCATTCCCCCATCACAAGGTGAGTAAGCATACGGCGGCGGGTAAAGAACTTTTCCTCAAAAAGCACACGGTTTCCGTCCTTTGAGAATCTCAGGTAATCTGACATGAAGATCTCAGACCAGGAAGCGGATAATGCCTTTTCCGATAGTGCCAGACGCTCCCTTTTATAGTCCGAAGGAAGGCTGTCCCAAAAATGGCGGTGGGATATATCCGGCAGCGAAATGAAGGAGCCGACTTCTGATAAAGCCCCCAATTTCGGTGATCCGGTTTTTGGATTTTTCTCTGTTGAATTATTAATTGAAAATGACATAGGTTCTCCCGGTCAGATGATATAAGTGTCATAAGACTGTCCCACACTTCTTCTTACACAAAAGTGGGACAGAGACTTCATGCTGGATATACATGTGGAACATGATAAGTGATTATCAAAATTTATATTCTTCGGCTTCGGTTCCGAAGACCTTTATCTGAGTGAGGGCAGGGAAAGGACTCGGATCCTCAGCCTGTATAAGTCTGTTTAAAGTAAGGTAAGTAACATTATTTTCTTCAAGGCTGAACTTTTGTGCGCTTCCATCAGGGCGCTTTTCAAAAGGCAGTGTCACTGCTCTGCCGGTTGAAAAGGTGACAGTGCCTTCTGTCCACCAGCTGTCATGAGGGAAATCGCAGCGTTCATATATCCATATCTCCCGTATGTTCACCGGACGTCCGAAATCCAGCCGGAACTCTGCATCGGGATCACGGTTTATGCCCCAGGATTCATAGGGCCACTCTCCGTGGCTTCCATGGGCTATGTTGCCGTTTATGGCATTCTGCGCTGAAAAAACTGATTCGCCCCGGGTCTCGATGTTGGCAGCGGCATGAGGATAAACACCGGTTTCGCTGTGCTGATCAAAGGTGTTTTCCGAAAGGTTTCTGTAGACATTAACCTCATAAGGCATGGCTTTCCTGATATAGACCGTATGCCTGCAGCCGGAAAAGGCAAGAGGATCGATATTTTCCTTTTGGGCGTAAAACGGCACAGGGTACAGAACTCTGGATTTGGTTATATATACGATAGACGGGGACATGGCCTGATCGATACGTACAACATAAAACCTGCCGGGCTCAAGACCGGATATATCAATGATATCACCCTTTCGGTACTCACCCTCGTAGGAAAGACAGAGTTCAAACTCATCTTCCGCTTCTTTATGCGGGATGCGATCCCATTCGTTATATATGGATATCTTCATGCTTCTTCTCCTCGATGTGTTATATGCAGCATATTTTTTTTGAAATGAAAACAATATATCAAAGCTTTGTGCTGAGAATATGCAGATAATGTGCCGAAGAATGTATCGGCATACATCCTGTGTTTTCTGTATAAAAAACCTGTCCTCCTATATCATAGGAGAACAGTTTTTCTATACCATGTGTATTTTTTTGAAAATCATGTGATTTATTTATCAGCCTGCATACATTACGCCGTCAAAGAGCTCATCAATGTCTGTGTCCGCAACGGTGTGGGGCCACTCTGAAGCATCAACATAGATCTGTGTGATCTTCCAGTCATTGTCGGAAGTCTAATGATCGCAGTTTTCATTCTATTCTCCGGATTTAAATTCAGATTATGATAATGTTTTGTGATTCGTAAGTTTTTCTATGAAGGTCTCTGCCATTTCGCGGAGCACCTGACCTTTTCTGATGATATACCCGAAAGTCAGTGTTTCGTCCTCTTCCAGTTTTATGACCTTTATATCCGAAGAGGTGCTTCCTGAACCAAGCATGGCGGCGCCCACAGCGTAACCATTAAGACCAAGCATCAGTTCGATGGATGTTGCTCTTTCATTGGTGCTTATGACCTTTTTATAGTCATAGGTCGCAAGAGCCTCTTCTCTGTAGTAGAAGGAGGTCTGGTCCCCCTGGTCAAAAACCATGCAGGGGTAATCCTGAAGATCCTTAAGGGAAAGGGTCTCTCTGTCTGACAGCGGGTGGTCCTTACTGAGATATACATAGGCATCTCTTGTGAAGAGCTCATGGAACTCAAGGGATGCGTCTGTGAAGATCTTTTTGAAGGTCTTTTTATTGAAGTCACTGAGGGCTATGACTCCAACTTCACTCTTCATGGTCTTAACATCTTCGATGACTTCACCGGTCTGGGTCTCCCTGATGGAAAACTGGTACTCGGCGTGATCGTATTCCTTTATGGTGTCGATAAAGGCATTGACGGCAATGGTATAATGCTGCATGGAAACGGAGAAGGTAGGCTTTTCTTTTCTGGTATTGAGATACTTTTCTTCCACTTTTTCGAACTGTTCTACGGCATTTCGTGCATAGGCAATAAAAGAAGCCCCCGCCGATGTGGTAACTACACCGTTGTGGACTCTTTCAAATATCTGTATTCCAAGCTCGTTCTCAAGCTCTCTGACAGCACTTGAAAGGCCGGGCTGAGAAACATAAAGTCTGTCAGCGGCCTTTCTCATGGAGCTTTCTTCATCTATAGCTATAACATATTTTAACTGCAGTATGGTCATGACCAAAAACCTTTCAGATTTTATTTTGTTCATGATACCACATTGCTCTTGAACTTTACAGTTTTAAAAAACAGAATCAAAAGATTTAAATGCTTCATCAAGATCTTTAATCAGATCCTGAGCGCCCTCAAGTCCTACAGAAAGACGAAGAAGTCTTTTATTTATCCCGTTCTTTTCGAGAAGTTCAGGAGGAACATCTGCGTGGGTCTGGGTTATCGGGTAAGTAATAAGCGTCTCTGTTCCTCCCAGGCTTTCAGCAAAGTATATGAGCTTTAGATTTTTCAGAATATGCTTTACAAGTTCTTCCGATTTGACTTCAAATGTAAGCATTGCCCCGAAACCTCTGGCCTGTTTCTTCATGATTGCATATCCCGGGTGTTCGGGTAATCCGGGGTAAATAACCTTTGTGACGTGAGAATCAGCCTTAAGGAATTCTGCAAGTTTTAATACATTTTCCTGAGCTCTTTCCATTCTTACGGAAAGGGTACGGATGCCTCGAAGCAGAAGGAAACTGTCAAAGGGCGAAAGACCTGCTCCTGTAGTCTTATATATGAAGCGAAGACGATCATCCAGCTCTTTATCCTTTACGACGGCAAAACCTCCGATTGTGTCGTGATGACCACCCAGAAACTTGGTTCCGGAGTGAACAACTATATCAGCCCCAAGACTTAAGGGATTCTGGAAATAAGGTGAAAGGAAGGTATTGTCAACGATGAGAAGAGATCCTCTTCTGTGGACCTCCTCCGCAAGAGCAGAAATATCTGTAACATTCATCATTGGGTTAGTAGGAGTTTCAAGATAGACTGCCCGGGTGTTCTCTCTGAAAAGGGAACTGAAATCGTCTCTGTTAAGATCACAGGTGGTGAAGCTGAGCCCGTTCTTTTTATTTATTTCATTGAAAAGACGGACACTTCCTCCATAGAGGTCTGCGTCAACTATCAGGTGGTCTCCGGGAGAAAAAAGCTCCATAACGGCAGCGATGGCCGCCATTCCGCTGGAAAATGCCAGAGCGTCTATGCCGTGCTCGAGAGAGGCCACCACATATTCAAGCTGCTGTCTCGTGGGATTCTGCATTCTGGTGTAGTCAAAGCCGGTGCTTTCACCGAGGCCCCTGTGAGCAAATGTTGCAGTTTGATAAATGGGGAAGCTCAGGGCTCCCCACTGATCTTTGATACTATTATCGTTGAGTTGACAGACTGTCTCAATACTGTAATCCTTCATATAACCGTTCTAATGCCTCCTTCAGTGTCGTTCTTGGACAGGCTATATTTATTCTTTCAAATAAAGCTGTCTCCCGTCCGAAAATCACTCCCTGATCGAGCCAAAGCTTTGCTTTGTTAACTATGATGTCTTCAAGCTGCGTATGGTTTTCTGTGACTTCGGAAAAATCAAGCCATATAAGATAAGTTCCCTCAGGTTCAATGAGCCTTACGTTAGGAAGTTTCTCCTTTAGGAAATCTCTCACAAACTGAAGATTTCCTTCGAGGTACGAGAGAAGTTCGTCCAGCCACTCTTCTCCGTTCTGATATGCCGATAAAGTGGCGGTCATTCCGAGAACGTTAGGCTGACTGTAACCGTTTCTTGTGTTTTCCAGGTTAAATGCTCTGTGCATGCTGTCATCAGGAATGAAAATATTGGCTGTCTGGAGACCTGCCAGATTAAAGGTCTTGCTGGCGCTTGTTCCGACTATCAGTTTCTTTGTGAGCTTCTCATCAAGAGTTATGAAAGGAGTGTGTTTATGCCCAGGGTAAACGAAATCCGAGTGGATCTCATCGGAGAAAACGTAAATATCATGTGAGGCACAGATCTTTCCAAGTTTCGTAAGCTCCGCTCTTGTCCATACTCTTCCTACCGGATTGTGGGGACTGCATAGGATAAAGAGTTTCACATCATTTTCGACTATTTTTTTCTCGAAATCATCAAAGTCTATCTCATAGTGCCCATTCTTATATACAAGCTGGTTGTTCACCAGTTTTCGATTGTTTAGTTCGATTATATCTTTGAATGGATAGTAAACCGGCTGCTGAATGATGACAGCATCTCCGGGATTAGTGAAGGCTCTTATGGCTAGCCCTATGGCATATACAACTCCCGGAGTAACAGTTATGGCTTTTCCTTTTACGGAAAAGCCATGTCTTCTTTCAAACCAGTTGACTACTGTGTTTAAGTATTCATCTCCGGGATCTGTGTATCCAAAGATTCCATGTTCCACTCTCTTTGAGATATTTTTTAAAATATTATCGGGAAGTCTGAAATCCATGTCTGCGACCCAAAGGGGAAGAAGATCATCTCTGCCCATTCGCTGCATACCGAAGTCCCACTTGATGCTGCAATGTCATTAAGTTAAGCAAAAATAGAATAAAATCATTCCACTACCATACTTATCAAAAGGGCAGTAGTGGGATTTTTTCTTTGTTTCAATTCTATAGAACCTAATTATTGGCATAGAAAAAGGCTCTGCAAGGCAGAGCCTTTTGTTTTGATTAGTTGTGAAGAAGAATATAATCAAGAAGGAAATCATACATTTCCTCTGAAATATCCAGACACCCCGTCAGTCCAGTTTCATCCGAATTAATGAACTCCAATTCCTCTTTTGTTGGTTCTTCCCCAACTTTTGCGTTAAAATCTGCCGAAAAATCGGTTCTGAGATAATCTGTAATATCTGTATCTGTTACTTCATACTCAAAATTATACCAATGCTCGTCACACATATCATAGAATCTGCTTCTTGCGGATTCCACTGTTTCTCCTTTGACCAAATAGTGATTGTCGTCTCCTTCTCTGTCCCAATCGATATTGGTCTCGTTTGCCACTGCGATCAATGTTACCATCATTATACCTCATGTTCTTTCCGACAGCCTTCCCGAAGGGCTGTCTAACTGTTTGTTAGTTTAAGCCCTTAGGCTGTTTTCGGATTTACGGGATATCCGTCAACATGTTTTTTATGAGGCGCACAACTCGTTCCATAAAGAATCAAGTTTTTCATCAGACATGTTGTTAAGCGCATAATCTAAGACATTATCAACAGTATCTTCTTCATATCCCGACAAGTCTATATCGCAAATGTCTTCGATTGATTCGATACCTCCAACCATTGATTCCAAAATTAACGCTTTTCTTATTGCTTCCTTTTTTTCTATATTTAAGGTTCTTTTCTTTAATTCTTTGTTCATTGGTTACACTTTCTCCTTTTCTGTTTTTGATTTCCATTACTCAATATTCAGTTTGAATATATTATGATTTTTTACTCGAATAATAAAATCAGACATAAGAAGGAGTATCTTTGTTATCTATAGCATGAATTAATTCAATTCCATTAAAAAAATCCCACCATCATACATCATACATCATACATTTATAGTGTAGTGGTGAGATTTTTCTTGACTTTTAAACATTGTTAGTGTATCATAATAAAAGAGAAATGTGGTTTTGTGCCGTACAGCTAATGCTCAAGCGGGGTACTACGTTTCTTTTTTTATGTCTATAATATCATACAAGTACATTTTCTTCAGTGAATTACATCTGATTATCATTCTTCCACGAAATATGTTTTTTCCTGTGATGTTTCCTTTATCATCTGTGACAGGAAGAGAAAACCGTACTGTTCCACGATACCATCCGTTAGGCGCATCTGATTTGTGCTTGTCGTCCATATTGGGCCGATACACAATTTCTGTTGCAGTTTGTATCAATTCTGGCACAGCCTGTGTTGCGTTTGCTTTTGCTTTACCAATTGTGCCATATGATTTTGTGCTATATCTGCTATTAGTGTATTCGTCAGGGAAATCTGTTCCAATATAAACAATATCACTTGTCTCTTCAATAACATACTGCTTGCCGACGTACTGTTTAAGATATTTTTCGACTCCTTCCCAGTCTATTTTTCTTTTTCCGCTGAATTCTATTGTGTTGATTTCAACGACTTTCCTACCATTGTGTTCGGAAATATTGATACCGTCAGAAATACGCTCTTTTTCAACATCAATGCCATTTTGACTTACACCGTTTTCTGCGTTTAAATCTGTGGGTTGTTGATTCATGCTTTAATATTCTCCTTTTGTTCAAAGTTTATGGTTCCATTATTCTGTTTTAGATAAATTATGATTTTTGAGACGAAATATAAAATCAGCTCATATTAAATGTATAAAGAACCCACAAAATTTAAAGAGAGTGCTTTTATGCAGATATTTCGTGTGAATTGAATGAGTTTTTAGGCAGATATTTAAACCACGGGTTGAGTATTAAACCCTGTTAAAATCAGACTTTATCAAACAATCAGATAATTGAAAAACCAGACCGGATATGGTCTTTAGAAGTGATGAAATGATACATCTGTCCATTCAACCGTTAGTTGAAAGGCCCAGAAACCCTTGATTTTGCTGGATTTTTGCAGTACCATTATAAAGAACATTTGTACACGATAAGAGCATCTACTCGCCGACCAAAGTTTGTAGATGCCCTAAGTGGTGTCTCCACCATGTGTTATTTCATTTCTGTAAGATTGTTTCTTACGAGTTGAATTATATAGACTCAATTTAGGTCTGTCAAGGGTTTCAGGCATGTTCATGCAGATTTTAACCCTATAGTTGTTTATGTGGGGACACCGCCTTTTGTAACTTATAAGGCAGGTGGAACTATTGGCTTCAGATGTAGCAGCAGTTTTAAAAGGAAAGCTTGATACTATCATCTCCAAGATGGCTGAAAAGGCATCTCTTTTTGTCGTTGATCCTGACCGTGATTTTACCAGAAACCGTACTTTTACATTTGAAAAGACTATAAAGGCGATACTCGGCATGGGTGGCAACTCATTACAGAAGGAACTACATGATTTCTTCAAGGATACGGATGAGTTTGCCACAAAGTCTGCCTTTGTACAGCAGAGGAATAAGATACTGTATGGTTCCTTTGAATACATACTCCATAAGTTCAATGAGTGCTGTGATGACGACAAAACTCTTGATGACTACTATATCTATGCCTGTGACGGCACTACAGTAAATATCGCAAAGAATCCTAATAATAAGGAAACCTACATAGACAATGACGAACATGAAGGTTTCAACCAGTACCACATCAATACATTGTATGACCTCATGAACCGTACATACGCTGATGCCATAATACAGGGAGTACGGAGGATGAACGAACCCCAGGCTGTCGCAGACATGGTGGACAGTCTCACTTTACGTGGCAAAACGATACTCATGGGTGACAGGGGATACGGGGCACTGAACCTTATTGAACACTGTAACCGTAAGGATGGTCTTGATTATGTGTTCCGTGTAAAAGAGGACTGGATAACAGAAGTAAAGGATCTCCCTATGACAGAGCTTGATACTGATGTAAGTTTCCAGATAAGGACCACACAGACAAATGAGGATAAGCTTCTTTATGCATCAGGTAAGGCAAAATACATGAGCGGAGCATCTAAGTTCGGTAAATACAAGAAGTCACAGACATGGGATTTTGGATCCCCGTTTGACATGAACATAAGGATTGTCAGGTTTATACTGCCCGGCGGTAAATTTGAGACCCTTGCCACATCCCTTGACCGTAAGAAATTCCCATTATCCAGACTTAAGGAACTGTATGCAAGGCGGTGGGGAATAGAATCATCATACAGGGAGCTTAAGTATGCCATAGGGCTCATAAACTTCCACGCAAGGAAGGATGATTCCATCAAGCAGGAGATATTCGCATCCCTCATAATGTATAACCTCTGTGAGAGGATAACGGCCCATGCTGTAGTCATACAGTCAGTTAAGAACAAACACATATATCAGGTCAACTTTACAATGGCAGTATATGTATGTCTTGAATACTACCGTGACAAAGGCACAGATCCGCCTGATGTCCTTATGGAGATATCAAGGTACATAGAACCCGTCAGAAAAGGACGTGCCGACAAACGAAAAATGAAGCCAAAATCCGTAGTGCATTTCATATACCGTGTAGCATAAGCATCATACTTATGCTTTTTAGTCTTGCAGAAAAACGTATAAAACCACAAGAAAACAGCACCGTATCCATCATCTTAATGATGTGCGGTGCTGTTTTTATCGTTTCGTTTTTTAACTTAACGGCTTTTATACCTAGATGTCAGGTTACAGAGTCGATTTTTCCAAACCGGTTCTAAACTTAATGACATTG
>JAGAXP010000192.1 GCA_017940955.1 Oribacterium sp. | reverse complement strand
CATCGCTGATACCACCCGTCAGAACTTTACGTCTGTACTTGGTACACCAGACAATATGATACTGCAGGGAATAAACGTAACCCCTACCATATGTCAGGTCATTTTTATTCGGTAAATCAAATATATTAGCCATACGTATATGATACCATATGTATAAAGAAATCGCAACTTCCCAACAAAAAGCCGCCTAACTCACAACTAAAGCCTGCCAATAAAAAGTCAAGGCCTATTTTGATATTTTCCAAAAATTATTTCCTTTGGTTTTCGGGTGCCTTTAATAAACC
This sequence comes from Oribacterium sp., assembly GCA_017940955.1. The sequence goes on along the minus strand of JAGAXP010000192.1, from coordinate 10,310 downwards.
GACAGATATGCTCTCGGTCGTAGATATCATATGCAAGTAGATCGAAGTTACTACAGTTTTTGTTTAGCCAAATGCTCCTTTACTTTACCATAGTAAATTCGCAAGAATTTATTTGCACCAGCAGTCATATACACGAAATACTGTTTGCCTTCAGATCGTTTTTTGATCATGAAGTCATACACAGGGTCATCATCAGGTGCCAATTGAATCAGGATTTGCATGATCTGGAATAATGTTTTCCGCAGCTCTGGTGAGCCATGTTTAGATGCATGTACACTTTTTTTATTGCGAGTTCCGGATTGATCCACACCCGGATCCACACCGGCAAACGCAGTGATTGCGCTTCGTTTAGTAAATCGCTCAACATCCCCGATCTCAGCCATCAGTTGAGGTCCAAGTGTGGGACCTACACCATTCATAGCCATTACAACCGGGTATTCCGGAAGTTGTGAAGCAATCTGATCCAACTGCTTGCGTAGACTTTCTACTGCAGCTGACATGGACATGAACACGTCAATTGCTTGCCTGATTAGTTGCTTGGTCGTGTCATTCTTCAGAAGAACAGGGATCAGTTCCTTTGAGAATTGATAGAGATCTGACGCCTTTTCCTTTTTGAAGATGTAACCATGCTTTTTGCACCAGTTTTGATAGTGTTCTGTGAATGCGTTCAAAGACTTGCCACACACACATTCTGTATGCCAGTAGGTGTATGCAAAGTCTGCCCACTTACAGTGTCCATCTGGCCTTATGGGGCTGCTAAAACAGTCATTTATACCAGGAAAAGTCAGGTCAAGAATTGCAATAAGGTTATTTTGCAGACTGATTCGCTGCTGCATATAGAAATCAAATTGTCGATTAACTATTTTCAGTTGTTCACGTATCTTATCCATAGCTCCATACTGTTTTAGCAGGAGCCACTTGTCAAGTGTGTAGGCCATGATTTTTTTGGAATCCGCCTTATCCGATTTGACATTCCGTAGTGAATTATCTGGATTATAGTCTTTAATCAGCTTTGCGTTTACCATGCTGACATAGAGACCTGCATCTGAGAGCCTTGTCAGGAGCGGAAGGGGATACCTTCCGGTACTCTCCATAACAATCTTTGTATCGCCATCCAGTCCATTGATTCTCCTGATCAGGTTGTCAACGTCTGCTTTTGTATGTTTGATCTCGAATGGAAAAGCGACCACCTCGCCCATCGGTCTTCCAGTACAGATTGTGCTTTTTCCTTTTGAGACGTCAATACCGACAGCATTGTATTCCATGTAAGATCCCCCTTTAGTAAATTGATTGATAGAAATGCAACGGTATAACCAGCTTTACTCATTGCTTATTCAATCTACTGGGGTATGACCCGAACGCACCACCACCGGCGGTTCCACCTGCCGAAACCGAACGCTGCGAATGAGGGGCCGGAAGGCTGGCTTTAGTACGGACGCAAAGTCCAAGTCACGAGATGCCTTGCCGATTGCCCCATCATTCTACAGCCTAAGCAACAAGATGGCCATGCTCATAACTGGCTGCTATGTTTCATGACCATCTTTATAGTAGTAGTCACGAGAATGCGGCGGCAATTATTCAACAAGTATATCCTTATAACCTTATCTTAAATTGTCGAATATAAAAGTAGTATGAGTATTTTTCAGCTGTATTCAGTTAGAATTTGAAGAATAGTTTTTATCGTATTTTATATGGACCTAAGTTTTAAGACGGAGAGAAAACTATGAAAAAAGTGGTATTGGGAAGAACAGGGATCGAAGTGCCCCAGAACGGGTTCGGAGCATTACCTTTACAGAGGGTTTCGGTTGAGGAGGCTGTAAAGATTTTGAGACGAGCTTACGACGGAGGCATTCGCTTTTTTGACACGGCAAGAGCCTACAGTGACAGTGAGGTGAAGCTAGGGGAAGCCTTCGGAACGGGATATGTGGATCGTAAAGACATATACATTGCTTCGAAAACCAAGGCTACAACACCGGAGGATTTTTGGAAGGATCTGGAAACGAGCCTTTCAAATCTTAAGACGGATTATATCGATATCTATCAGTTCCATATGATGAATACCTGCTACAGACCGGGTGACGGAAGCGGCATGTATGAATGTATGGAGGAAGCAAGGCGTCAGGGGAAGATACGTTTTATTTCCGGAACTGCTCACAAGTATGGAATCGCACAGGAGCTTATCGAGTCGGAGCTGTATGATACGGTTCAGTATCCCATGAGCTATCTTGCATCGGAAAAGGAGATAGAACTTATAGAGCTTGCCAATGAGCATAATGTTGGCTTCATCTGCATGAAGGGTCTTGCAGGCGGTCTCATCACGAATTCAAAGGCTGCCATGGCTTTCATATCTCAGTTCGATGGTGCAGTACCCATCTGGGGAATACAGAGGGAGTCAGAGCTTGAGGAGTGGCTTTCCTATATGGATGAGACACCTGTTATGGATGATGAGATATTTAACTTCATTAAGTCAGAGCGTGACGAGCTTATGGGAGAATTCTGCCGGGGCTGCGGCTACTGTATGCCATGTACGGTTGGTATAGAGATAAACAACTGCAACAGAATGTCTCTGATGCTGAGACGGGCCCCAGCAAGGGCTGGCTCAGTGAACATTGGCAGAAAGAGATGGAGAAAATCGAAGACTGCGTTAATTGCGGAAAATGTATAAGCAAATGTCCGTACGAGCTTCAGATACCGACACTCCTCAGGAAGAACCTGGAAGATTACAGGGAGGTTCTGAAGGGGAACAGGAAGGTTTGATAGTATTCGGGCGGTTCTCGAGATGATGAGTTATCCACCGGGGGACGGTTCTCGCCGGCGAGAACCGTCCCCCGGTGGTTTCCTGGTAGATTATAAAAGGTTTTGGGAGAACAGTTATGGCAGAATGTAATGTATGTTTCAGACATTGTCATATCTATGAAAGGAAATATGGGTTTTGCAAAGTGAGAACCTGCAGAGGTGGAAAAATTGTCCCTGACAATTATGGTAAGGTAACATCCATAGCGTTGGACCCCATAGAGAAGAAACCTCTTAACAGATTTTTCCCGGGGAGCATGATAGTTTCCGTGGGAAGCTATGGCTGTAATCTGAGATGTCCATTCTGTCAGAATTACAGTATTTCATGGGCTGAGGAAATTGAAAAGTGGCCTGAAAAGGCTAAATACATTTCTCCGGAGGAGCTGTGCCGTATAGCTGTGGCAGAGAAACCTTATGGCAATATTGGTGTAGCCTTTACCTACAATGAGCCACTCATTTCCTATGAGTATGTTCTAGACACAGCAAAGCTGCTGAGAGAACATGATTTGAAAACAGTTCTTGTTACAAATGGCATGGCGGATGTTTCGGCTGTCGGTAATCTTTTCAGATACGTTGATGCAATGAACATCGATCTAAAGGGCTTTTCAGATCATTATTATGAGGATCTCCTGAAGGGAAATCGTCTGATGGTTATGGATTTTATCAAAGAAGCGGTGAAGCATTGCCATGTGGAAGTTACGACTCTTATCATTCCCGGTGAAAATGATACCGATGATGAGATATTTGAACTTAGCCGATGGATACGCGAGCTTACAGATAATGACGGAAATCAGATAGGCGAAAATATTCCCCTTCACCTGTCCAGATTCTTTCCAAAGTTCCATATGACTGACAGAGACGCCACAGATGTGGCTAATGTTTATCACCTGAAAACTGTGGCAGAAAAGAATCTGAAGTATGTGTATACGGGGAACTGCTAGTTGTAAAAAAAGAACCCAATGACACTTGATAATAGAGTGCCATCGGGTTTTATTTTTGTAATCTGAAATCAGTAAAGTATTGAGCCAAAAGTAAAATATTGATATCATAGTAATGAAAAGTAAAAAAACAACGCTTTTAGTAATGAAACGTAAAATTATCTGATATATAGTAAAAAACATGGAGGAAAAGTAATGACACCCAAAATTGATCCGTTTACCAGAACTCCGGGGCTGGCAGGCAAAGCATATATAGATACAGGTATTGCTGATACTGTAATTGCAAATTTTAAAAGTGATGAATCTGAAAAACATGTTTATAAGATCACAGGTCTTCGTGGGTCCGGCAAATCAGTTGAATATGGAAGGATTATGAAGGCGTTAAAGGAAGAGAAAAACTGGCTTGTATATAACCTTTCCTCTGCCGGAAATACAATTGCTACATTTCATGATCTACTTGCAAGCGAAAAAGGTTTAGGTATAAATAACAAGACAATTGAAAAAAGTTTCAGTGCATCTCTCGGAGGAAGTTTTCATGGTGCGTCAGGAGAAGGGAGCGTAAAGGTCACAAATACAAAAAGCATTGAAAAGTTTCATAAATCCGAAGAAGCTGCAATAATAAAAATGATAGAGACAGCCAACAAAAAGAAGTACAGGATACTTGTTGGGATAGATGATATTTCCAAAACAGAAGAAACAGTCAAGCTTCTTTCGATAATAGGGTCAATGATAGTTGTGGGAGCAGAACTCTATCTTGTTGTGACAGGACTCTCGGAGAACATTGAAGAATTTTCAACTGAGAAAAACCTTACCTTTTTTAAAAGAGCTGACGCTATTGAAGCAACAACTCTAAACAAATACGACATAGTGAACAGATATCAGGACTTACTTGATATAGACTCATTTGAAGCCAAAAAGATTGAACAAACAACACGGGGTTATGCTTATGCGTATCAGGTTCTTGGTTCATTATATTTTTGCAAAAAGGAAAATGAGACTCTTGAAGATCTAATGCCGGCCTTTGAGAACATAATGTTTAAAGATTCATATGATATGATATGGCAGAAGCTGACAGAAGGCGAAAAGGAAATGGTCAGATGCATCTGTAAAACAAAAGATGGGAAAACAGAGGACATAAAGTCTTTGATGAAAAATCCGGCATCATATAATGTATTCAGAAATAATCTCATAAATAAGCATCTGGTGGATGGAAGTAAAAGAGGATATTTGAAAATAAATCTCCCCAGATTTGACAGTTTCGTTGAACTTTGGGGTGATGATTAAAGGGAGGAAATAATTATGAGAAGAATTATGTTAACTATATCCGCTGTTTTGCTGCTGAGCTTTCTGACGGCCTGTGACATGGCATCCGGTATCAGCACGACGGAAAATAGTATCAACTCAGCGGAAAATAAACAGGAGGACGGAGGCGGCATCGAAGGACAGGACTGGCGGACATGGGGAACCATAGACGGCTATGGAAACCTCAGTCTGGACGGGCAGAATATTGACGTCTGTGCCTGTGTCTTCGGTGACAGAGTTGAGTTGTACTATGATGAGCCTAAACAGAATTTATTTTTGCAGGTAGACTATCCCGAAAAGCTAACCAATGAGCAATATGAAAAAGCTACGGTAGAGTTTGATGATTATAACGACGACGGGAACACGGATGTGCGCATTATCGTAGGAGAGGAAGATTCACCTGAGATGTGGTGAACCTTTGTCTGGGACAAGGACGACTTCGTATACATGGCGGCTCTGGCATACCCGCCAACAGAAGTTGAGCATTAACAAAAAACGGAAGAGAGAGGTCTTAGCGAGACCCACGCTCTTCCGTTTTTTGAATAGAAACCTGAAGAAGTAATCATTACTTTTTGCGGATGCGAACAGGAAGACAGGGTTGTCAGTAAAGGTTTGAAATGATAATGATGATATGTTTTTGTCAGCAGATTACTCCTCCCCCAATCACGCAGTCGTTTTCGTCATAGAACACAGCTGCCTGCCCCGGAGCAGCGGCCCTGACGGGAGAGTCAAAATGTACCTTTATATGGTCATTATCCACCCGCTCAAGGTACGCCCCCTGGCCGGGATGATGATAGCGGACTTTAACATTACAATGAAGCTTCCCTGTAAGCTCAGGTATACTCATAAGGTTAATGTCTCCGCATATTATCTCATCACTGAAAAGCGACTCTTCACTCCCGATAACAACCTCGTTACGGTCGGCTCTTATTGCCTTTACATAAGCAGGATATCCCAGCGCGATACCAAGACCCTTTCTCTGGCCAACGGTATAGTGGATGATGCCTTTATGAACTCCCAGTACATTTCCTTTTTCATCAACGAAATTACCGGCCTCAGGCATAGGCGCATCCGAGTACTCTGCTATATAGTCAGTGTAGTTCGTACCCTCACTGACAAAACATATTTCCTGGGAATCCGGTTTTTCCGCAACCGGAAGACCGGCCTCCAAAGCAATCTTCCTGACTTCATCCTTGGTAAGCTTCCCGAGAGGCATCAAAGTTGCCCGGATCTGATCCTGGGTAAGTGAGTACAGCATATATGTCTGATCCTTTTTTGCATGCAGCGCCTGCTTAAAAGTGAACCTTCCGTTTTCAAGCTTCACCACCTCGGCATAATGTCCGGTGGCTATGTAATCCGCCTCCATTACCTTTGCCACGTAAAGCATCTTGTCCCATTTTACGTATCTGTTGCATCTGGTGCATGGATTCGGGGTTCTGCCTGAGATGTAGTCATTGACAAAAGGTTTTGTGACGTTTTTCTCAAATTCCGCAATGCAGTTGAAGGGATAATATTTAATTCCAAGCTTCCACGCTACCCTTCTTGCATCATCGATCTCGCAGCATCTGCTTTCTTTTCCATCCTTTGACTGCCAGGTACGGAGGGTCACTCCTATAATCTCATGTCCTTCCTGCTTCAGCAGATATGCAGCAACCGCACTGTCCACTCCTCCGGACATGCCTACAATAACCTTTGACATATATAATCCTTTCTGATTCCGGTTTAGAATCTTCCCTTTGGGACGATGAATGTCGTGTAGCACATTATCCCATGGGTTTTGTCCAATGTAAAATGTTTTTACGAAAACAACAGGTTATCCACTGGGGAAGGTTCTCGCCGTCGAGAACCTTCCCCGGTGGCTGCGGTGGTATTGCGGCATCGGCATATTACCTATCGCAGCGATAGGTAATATTTATATCCAGCGATAAAACACCGGTATTATACGAACCGGCACCAAGGTGGCATAATCTGATTAAGAAATTGAGGAAATCAAAAGGTTTTTGGGGAAGGCCTTTGCGATGTTTCGATTTCCCAAAGGAGGAGAAGATTATGAAAAACAAGATTATTGCAGCAGTACTTGGCGCCGCAGTGGTGGCAGGAACATTGGCAGGATGCCAAACAAACAGTGTTCCGGCAGGCACTGAAAAATCAACGGAAGCTGAGGCAAAGGGGGACAGCAAAGTATATAGAACTCTTGATGAGATCAAGGAAAGCGGAACCATCAACATAGGAGTTTTTTCAGACAAGAATCCTTTTGGTTATGTTGATGAAAACGGTGAGTATCAGGGCTATGACGTTTATCTCGCCGAGAGACTCGGCAAGGATCTGGGAGTAGAGATTAACTATGTATCAACTGAGGCAGCCAGCAGAGTTGAGTATCTGGAAACCGGTAAAGTAGATATCGTTCTTGCAAACTTTACAGTTACAGAAGAAAGAGCAGAGAAGGTTGATTTTGCACTTCCTTACATGAATGTTGCACTGGGAGTCGTATCACATAATGATAATGTTATCGAGAGTCTGGATCAGATCTCCGCGGATGACCTGGTTATCGTAATTTCGGGTACTACAGCTGAGACTTATCTTGAAAAGGAGTATCCTGACATCAAGCTACAGAAGTTTGATACTTATGCGACAGCCAAGACATCTTTTGAAAACGGAACCGGTGTTGCCTGGGCAAACGATAACACAGAGGTTATCGCTTACGCCATCGAGAATGAGGGATATACAGTCGGTATCCCTTCACTCGGAAGCCAGGATACCATCGCACCTGCAGTGTCAAAGGGGAACAGTACTCTTCTTGACTGGCTCAATGAAGAAATAGTAAGCCTTGGGGACGAGAAATTCTTCCATGCAGATTATGAGGCAACCCTTATAGATACCTATGGAAAAGACTATGAAGAGACCCTCGTTGTAGAAGGCGGAAAAGTTTCAGGGTAAAAAGTATATTATTTGCAGACTCTGGTAAAAGGTCAGGGAGAGCTTTCGGGCTCTCCCATATTCATGTCTACCCACGATTCGCACTTTAATCGTGGGAGCCATGCGGCTTTGAGCGGTTCAAAAGAATCTGTAAAGATTCTTTCATTATTTTAGGAACGGAACAAATTAATGAATCAAGAAGTAATAAACTCATATATCCCTTTATACATAGAGGCATTCTTTCTGACTGTAAAGATCGGATGGCTTGGCATAATGCTTTCACTGATAATAGGTGTCCTTGCTGCATTTGTTATCCATTTCAAGGTGCCGGTGCTTTCTCAGATTTCAAAGGTATATATTGAATTGTTCAGAAATACTCCCCTGCTGGTGCAGTTGTTTTTTATTTATTTTGGACTTCCAAAAATCGGGATATCTATCCCGGCGGAGACCTGCGGCTTTATCGGCCTCGGACTTTTGGGAGGAAGCTATATGGCAGAGGTTTTCAGGAGCGGTCTAGACGGGGTTCCGGTATCCCAGACTGAGGGTGCCATGGCACTGGGACTCACACAAAGGCAGCTTTTCACCTATGTTATCTTTCCGGAAGCCTTATCCCTAAGTGTTCCCGGAATAGTCGCCAATGTTATCTTCCTTCTGAAGGAGACCAGTGTTTTTTCGGCCATCAGTCTCATGGATCTCATGTTTACGGCGAAGGATCTCATAGGACTCTACTACGACACTACCGAAGCGTTGTTTTTGCTTGTTGTATTCTATGTGATAATGCTTCTTCCGGTATCTTTCCTTGGAAACCTTATCGAGAAGAAAGCAAGATTTAAAACCTTGGGAGTGTGATGAGATGGGATTTGAAGTTTTATTGAAGGGAAGCAATATGCTGAGGCTTCTGACGGGTCTTCTGGTATCGCTTAAGATAAGCATGATATCGGTGGTGATAAGCATTGTGTTGGGAGTTGCGGTCGGGATAATGATGGCGCTCAAAAATCCTGTGATAACAGTGATCTCAAGGATATACCTGGAGATCGTGAGGATAATGCCTCAGATGGTGCTGCTCTTCATAGTTTATTTTGGATCAACAAAAGCCCTTGGTATCAATCTTTCAGCCGAGACAGCTTCAATAATCGTATTCTCTTTCTGGGGTACGGCGGAGATGGCGGATCTCGTGAGAGGCTCGCTTCTCAGCATTCCCGTGATCCAGTATGAAAGCAGTATGTCTCTGGGACTTACCAAATTACAGACCTATGTTTATGTGATAGTACCGCAGATAATCAGAAGGATGATCCCGTTATCCATAAACCTGATAACCCGAATGATAAAGACCACCAGTCTTGTGATGATGATAGGAATCGTTGAGGTATTGAAGGTGGGACAGCAGATCATAGAGGCTAACCGTAAGGCTTCACCGAATGCAGCCTTCGGAGTATTCTTAGTCATATTCCTGTTGTATTTTCTGGCCTGCTGGCCCATAAGTCTGCTTTCGAAATATCTTGAAAAGAAATGGGAGAACTGAGATGGAAGAGATATTACAGGTAAAGAACATAAGCAAACGGTACGGTGATCTGCCGGTTTTTGAAAACATTAGCCTTACGGTAAAAAAAGGAGAGGTTGTGGTCATAGTCGGACCTTCAGGATGCGGAAAGAGCACATTTTTAAGGTGTCTTAATGCTCTCGAGGAAATTCAGGAAGGTGAGATAATACTTGACGGTAATCCTGTCAGAATGGAAGGCAGTGACCTGGTAAAGCTCAGAGAAAGAATCGGAATGGTATTTCAGAGCTATGACCTTTTCCCGCATATGACTGTGCTTGAGAATGTAGTGCTGGCTCCTGTTAAAGTAAAGAAGAGGAGTAAGAAGGAAGTTGAGAAGGAAGCCATGGAGCTTCTGGAAAGGGTAGGACTTTTTGAAAAAAAGGATTACTATCCGAGACAGCTTTCGGGAGGTCAGAAACAGAGAGTTGCCATTGTAAGGGCGCTTATAATGCATCCGGAGATTTTGTTACTTGATGAGATAACGGCAGCTCTTGATCCAGAGATGGTCAGAGAGGTTCTTGATGTTGTCCTGGCTCTTGCCAGAGAAGGAAGAACCATGCTGATCGTTACCCATGAGATGCAATTTGCAAGAGCTGTTGCCGACCGGATGATATTCCTTGAGAGCGGAAACATTGTAGAGGAGGGAATTGCAGAGGAATTCTTTGAAAAACCAAAGACTGAAAGACTTAAGAAGTTTTTGCAGACATTCTCCTACGAGAAGTAAGAAAAACCTGAGGGGAGTTATCCGCCGGGGAAGGTTCTCGCCGGCGAGAACCGTCCCCCGATGGTTTGAGAACCGACATGGTTATACCGGATATATG
>JAGAXP010000191.1 GCA_017940955.1 Oribacterium sp. | reverse complement strand
GGGACAGCGATTATTGGAATCTGCAAGGAAATGAAGCAGGCCAATGTGGCTGTGCCAATCGGTGAGTATTTGGGCATGAAGATGAATGTAACCTTTGATTCATTTTTCAGGAAGTTTACGCTGAACATGAAGGGAAAACTCAGCCATGAAGTGGAGATTGGCTCTGACCCGTCCGGTAACATTACCCGTATCGGTAATGCCATGGAATCCATGACAAAACAGCTTGAGGATGCGATTGCAAAGCTTGCCAATGTGGAACAGCAGCTTGAAACCGCAAAGATTGAGGTAGAAAAGCCATTCCCACAGGAGCAGGAGCTTAACGATAAGCTGACAAGGCTTGCAGAGCTGAACAGTCTGCTTGATATGGACGAGAAGGGAGAAGATGCCGTTGATCTTGATGAAGATGCAGCAAAGCCGGAACCTGAAAATGTAACGCAAGAGCAGGTGAGTGAGGCGGAGGAGCCAAAGGATGATATCGGTGACAATGATTCTCAGCCGGAAATGGATTCCGAGGATATCCCCGAAGAATCGGAGCAGCGTGAGGATGTGAAAGCGGATGATAAACCGGTGGAAAAGACTTCTGACAGGACGGAAAGACCTTCCCTTATAGAAAGGCTGAATGAGAAAAAGGATATCGTGGCATCTATGGACAGGAAAGCAACTGATCCCCAAAAGAAAAGAGAAGAAGTGATAGCGTAAAGACTTAAAGGGCTTCGGGAGAACTATCCCCGGAGCCCCTTTGGAAAGGAGCAGAAATGGCAAAAAGCGATAATATGAATGATAGCCTTAACGATGCGGCAGTCATAAGTGCATTTAAGGACAAGACAAAAGAGATGTTTCATGAGCTTGAAGGCTTGAATCCCGAGGCAATCGAGGCAAATGTCAAACAGCTCGTGCAGGACATCATCAATACTTATAACCTCGATGCGACCATAGAGGATGTGGTGGTATCCGGTAGCCGTTGCAGAGGTATGGAAACAGAGGGGTCAGATCTTGATGTGGTGCTGTATTACAGCGGTTCGGAAAGAGAGAATTCCCTGTTTAACACGCTTCATGAAGGCGGGAATATCATAATGGGTGGAGTTAGCCTTGATATCAATCCTATATCGCAGGAACAGCGAGGGAGCCTTTCAGAATACTTAAGTGGCGTGGAAACATATCTTGCCGAAAAACAGGCGCAGGAAGCACAGAAACAGGCAGTTATTACCTTTACTGTGGCAGAATGCGGTGAGTTTCACAGCATGGGAGCGTATCATGAAGGTATCGCCACGATAGAAGAGGCAAAATCCCTATATGATTCCATGCAGAAAAAAAATAATAATATGATCACTGCCGTGGGTATCAATGTTCATGAGATCGGAACACCGGAGATGGATGATATCCAGTGGGATGTGCTTTATGGGAATGCGATTGACCTCGACAATCTGCGGTATGTGCCGGAGATATGGAATGACCGGGAAGCATTAGCCAAGGTGGGACAGCTCATAGATGCTTTCCAGGATGCAAAGGTGAGGGGAGAATTGCCGGGGTTAGTGGTGCAGGATATGTCCGTAGGTATGGATGGCGTAAAGCCTGTGTATGTGGATGAAGCTGCAAAGCTGGCGGCGGAGATAGATCGTTTTTCCAGTGACCGTTATCCATCTGAATATAAGGATACAGTAGATAACTGGGAAGCACAGGTGCAGAACATGGCAGCGGAGATCCGAAGCGGTAATGCGGGAGATTATAAGAAGTATCTTGCCGATGTGGTATCGGAGAGCGATAACATCGAGGATGTCCGCAAGGCTGCCGAGCTTCTAGTGAAGCTGGCGGAATATAAGCCGCTGGCCAAGGTGGAGGAGCTGGAAGAGGAGAACCTGAACCAGATCGACAATTACCTCAGCAATACCGTTCCAAAGGCGGAGGAACGCAAGGAAATCCGCAATGCCGAACAGGAACGCATTGAAGAGGAGGAAAAGAAACGCAGAGCAAAGGGAGAGAGACCATCACTCCGGGCACGACTGGCAGAGAAGAAGGCCATTGTTGCGGCGGCGGGTGCGAACCCCCAACTCGAAAAACAGCGACAGGTGCAAAATGAAGTATTATTCTCTCAAAGAGAGAGTGGGAAAAGATTTTTGTAGAAAGAAAAAGGAAGTAAAATAAACAGTTTAGTATTTGCCCGTAGTTGTCAGTGATGAGCTATCGACTACGGGCTTTTTTGCTGTAAAAAGCACCATCTCGAGTTATAATACTGGTATAGAAAAAACGAAGTATTCCGATATACACTTTAATAGGATTTGTACTTTTAAGGCGGTGATAATATGACCACGAACAGAATGACATGGGATGATATGGTTAAGACATTTCCAGATATGTGGATTCCAGTGGCCAATCCTGTAATGGATGGTGATGCGCCGGACATTTTGGAGGGAGATGTTGCTGCTGCGGTTAGTGATGATGATATCGGTGATAATAAGGACACTCACCGTAATCAGGGTTTGAAATATCGTCGGACAACTGAAAGCGGATGGAATGGGATGTTTTATGCGGACTTTAGTATTACAACTGTATAACAGAAAAAATAGATCAACCTTTTCTTATATATCGAATGGTGAGGAAGTGACTGCTCTGTTTGACAGCGGTGCAGAGGCACCAGTTTGGTGTACGGGGGAAAAGGATTTTGTTGCAGCATATCAAGATGCGAAGAAACTTGAAGACGAAACAAGGATATTTGGATTTGGAAAAGAAGCTGAGATGGCAGCTGTCTATGTTATACCGGACTTTTCACTGACGGATGGCAATGAGGTATACTGTATTAAAAACCTGCAGGTTGCCGTATGTTATCATCCATTGATTGGCTGCGACTTTGTTATGAGTGATACGATGTTTTCTAAGGCAGATACATATATCCATCGGATTGGCAAGAAGCAGTTAGAGGTTTTCTTTGAGAAAGATCAATATCGGTTTGCTATGAAAAATGCTCTTGGGACATTTAGCATTGTGACTTTTGCACAGGAAGAGGCAGAAATAACCTTAAAGAGCTGAGTGTAACTATGATGTTGCTCTATAATGGACTAATGTATAGGACTCCTAATAGGGTATCACGAAAATATCCGTGGTTATCTGATTGTAATAATCAGGTAACCGTTTTTTTGTTTACCGTCGATTTAGGAAGATAACCGTCGATTTGGGAATGATGGGCTACAGAAGATAATATTTGCGATAGAATTATCCGATAATACCACCGGAGGTATGCCTGATTATGAGAATTGCACTTTGTGATGATAATGGGTCTGATCGAGACAAAATCGAAAGTATTTTGGTTGAGTATTCAGAAAGAAAGGCTTGTGATTTTGAGTATTTGGAGTATGGGTCGGGACATGAATTGCTTGAAGCGTTAAAGGATAATGATATCCCAGAGATCATCCTTTTGGATATCAATATGGATGATATAGATGGACTGACTGTGGCAGGGAAGATTCGGGAGATGTTGCCGGATATCCCTATCGTGTTAATAACTGCATTTATGAGCTATGCGCTGGATGGATATAAGGTAAAGGCAAACCGCTTTCTGATCAAAGATGATCTGAAAATGACGCTGCCGGATTGTATGGATGATATGATTCAGGAACTTTCAAGGCGTGTTCGGACGATGACCTTTGATTTTGAAGAGGGTATCCGGATGCTTCCGCTGGATAGTATTACTTATGTGGAGTCTTATGGACATAAGGCAATATTTCATACAGCGGATGCTACCTACAGACAGAACAGGAAGTTGGAAGAGATTGAGAGGGAACTTGATATATACGATTTTGTTCGGGTGCATAAGAGCTTCGTTGTAAACATGAAATATGTCCTTAAAGTCAATAATTATAGCCTCACATTACAAGAAGGATCTGTCATATCGGTTCCTAGGAGCCGATATGCTGATGTAAAGCAGGCATATGCCAGATACAGAGGTGCGCATATATGAGTGAAACTACTATCTGGGTAATATTTTTTTCGATGACATTTCTAGAAATGACGGCGTTTTATATCTTCTTTCATTCGTTTTTTGAAAACAGGATAAATGGAGTCGCCACTGCTTTTTTATCTTGTTTGATAATAATTTCTGTGAGTCTTTTTATGGATTGGTTTGGTCATTGGAAACCGCTTGCTCAAGCCTTTGTTTTCGTTGTTCTGTGCCACTCGTTTTATAGAGCAAGCTGGAATCAAGCAGCATTCTTTTCTATGTTGTATCTTTCGGCTGCGTGGCTATGGGATATAACGGTGGTGGGTCTTACTTGGAGGTGGGCACCGTTTTCGTATGAAAGACCGGCAATAATCATCACTTATGTATCAAAGGCTGTGTTTATCCTATTTATCCTTTTCATAAAGAAGATATTTGCGCCCGCTTGGGATGTGGGGTTATATAGTGGAAAGGAGTGGAACAGAGTGATTTTTATTCCTGTCATTTCAGTTATATACGGGATATATTTTTATACGAAACTTATAACCATAGAAGCAGATGCGGCAACTGTTATGGGTATTATTTCCGCAATCCTGCTTTCTATAGATGTAGTATTCTATAAAATTATTCAGGATATGGTGAGAGAAAGGCAGGAGTTACAGATAGCTACTGTTAAGGGGCAGAAGATGCAGAGCCGTATTGATGCATACAATGAGATGGAGGGTTTGCTCCGATTACAGAGGAAAAAATTGCATGATTATAAAAACCAGGTGCAGACTATTGCTGGGCTTATTGATGACGGAAGAGAAAAGGAGGCAGGATCTCTTGCAAAGCAATTAGCAGAGAACCTGAGCGTGGACAGTTCAGTGGTTGATACAAAGAACGCTACGATAAATGCGATCCTGAATCAAAAATACTGTACGTCAAAGGAACGTGGAATCGGTATGACATTTGTTGTGGGAGATTTGTCAGGGGTATCCCTGCCAGCGGTCGAGATTATTATAATAATTGGAAACCTGTTGGATAATGCAATCACAGAGTGCGAAAAGGTAAAGGGAAGGGACGAAAATCCCGTGATAAGGGTTACAGCTACAGATGAGGGGCAGTTCGTATTTTCTGTAAAAAATCCTGTTTTGGAGGATGTCGTGATCGACGGGAATTCGGTTGTAAAGGAATATGAACCAGGACACGGAATCGGATTATCAAATGTGTGGGATGTGGCTGAAAAATATGATGGCAGCTTTGGGATCAACTGTGACGGGAAGAATTTTAATGCGACAGTGGTTATATGATGGCGATTACCGTATATTTAGGCATATTACCGTCGATACAGGAAATGCTATTATGTTCCGATTCTGATGATACGATATTTTATTCAGAAAACGGTGAAACAGGATTCTGTTCGGGTATCTAATAATGTATTAACAGGCATGAAGATGGGAGATGGAAATTATGCTTTTCTACATTAAGCAGGGCATCTGGTTAGCATTAAACAGTGTACTGGCAGGTATTTTTGTATTTGCGGCATATCAGGCCGTTTTATTTGTGATGCGGAAACAACGTCTTAATGATTATAAAACAGTGTCAAAGCTTCATCTTATCGCAGAACTGCTTTTGGCGATATATGCATGTACAATCTTAAAGATTACAGGGATTCTGGACAGTAATCTGCATTTTTCTTTTTCACCTCATAATCTGTTGGGATTTATACAGATCCCTTTTGTTGGCGGTTCCATAAGGATGATCACATTGAATTTTCTTTTGTTTGTGCCTTATGGATTTCTTTCCTTTTTTGTTTTTCGAAAAGCCGGAATGAATTGGCGTAAGGCACTGCTTATAGGATTTTTTAGTACACTTGCGATAGAGCTGATACAGGCGTTTAAGGGAAGAAACGCTGAAATAGATGATATCATCACAAATACGGCAGGATTTGAAGTTGGTTATTTATTCGCGGAGAGTGTTGGTCGGGTAATAAAGAGAGAAGGCAGGAAATTAGGGATTAAAGGAATTGTAAGTATAGTTGCTGTAAGTTGCATGGTAATACTTCTGATCTCCATTGTCGCAGACGGAGATAGAAAACAAGCAGAGGAAGAATCATATTATAACGGTATCGCAGGTATAGTGGGGACGTTGGATAATGAGTTAGAGGATATTTCGGAAGTCAATGTGTATTACCAAGGTCAGAAAAAGGAAGCCAGATATGACGATAAGAGCTTTTGGGATTTATGGTATGAAAATATAGGACTGAAGATTACGAATAATGCTGGTTCTTATGTGGTAGAAGAAAAGGAGAGTAGTGAATTTGGTGAGGTATCTCCGGAGAAAATGTATATAGAGGTTGTATATAGGGAACCACAGGAGTTCCGTTTTTCCAATAATCGTGAGTGGAGTATGAATAATGTGGGATATTTATTGTATTGCACTACGGACGGGAGCCTTTGGTACGGACCAGATGCTGGGAGAGTAACATTTTATGCATATTATAATGATGATGAGCATCCATTTTCTCCAGAAGAAGGTATGATAACAGAAGTGATTAATTGGTACAGGGAAAGTACGATGGTTGAATAATGAGAGTAGAAATCAATGTGGATCAAAGGTGGTTGGAGAGAAGTTTAGAGGGCAATAGATAAACAATGGAGGTGCCTGAAATGGAGAGTATATCAACGGTAGGCAAAGGCTATTACAATTATTATCATGATAAGAGTAGATTGGAGACGGCTGACGGGAAAGCAAAAACTGCATGGTATGACCGTGAGATCCCAACGGATGAGATTGGAAGGAATAATGTGAGGCCCAGCCGTGATTATGAAGGGGCTGATATATGCAGGAAGGTTGCCGATAAGTTGGAGGGTATTGCAGCATCAAACCGAAGCAAATACGGCTCTGCCAGTGAAGTGAAGGACGCTATATGGGCGAAATATTCCTCTCAGGGAGCCTATAAGAAGTATTCACATGATCAGCGTGCTGCAATGGCTATGGCTGAGATAAATATGACCTTGCATGGGACGGTCAGATATAGTGACGCAAGGATTATCGGAGAGATTGAAGAGGATTTTACGAAAAGTACTCTGGGAAGAGGTGATGATGAGGACAGGCAGTATAACATCAATATGCTGGGAAAGCAGATGGGGAATGTCCTTGGAAATAATGGCGTAAATCTTACACTTATGGGGAACAGCTGCTTTGGGATTAGTGTCAATGGCTTCTCTAATGCCCTTAGCGTGTTCCTTTTGGATGCAAAGGGGAATCCGGATGCAAATGAAGGCTTGCTTGGATCAATGGCGGCGGCATTACAGACCGGAAGGAATGCATCTAACCTTTTTCATAATATGCTGGTGGATGCAAACAAACAAGGGCTTGTACCGACAGATCAGTTGGCGAAGCTTAAACTGTTTAGCGAATTCAAGCAGATCACAGGCGAGGATATCCGGGAGTATAAGCAGACAAGTGATGGTTTTGTGAACAAGGACGGGAAAAAGGCAGCTGATGTATATAAGGAATGCCTTGAAAAGAGCACAAAGGTTCCGGCAGAATTCAAGGGTGTGGCTTTCGATTACTATAAGGAGGTAGAAGCCAATGCGATGAAGTATAACTTGGCTGAGGTTCAGGAGTTGACCTTGACTTTGGAGTATCAGAGCGGAGCGGTATCCTTGCCGGGTAGGGTAAAGGGATTTGATGTGAGTGCATAGGGAGACTTTGATGGACATTAAACAATATTGGAAGGATATATTAGCACAAAACCGTGATTCCATGAGGGGTTATTTCTGTCATAATGCGGTAATCAGATGGCATTGTGCAAATGAACAGTTTACTGTCCAAGAGTAAATACAGGATAATTGTGACTATCTTGGTGAATGGGATGGAATAATCGAGAGGAAGTGTGTTATCGAAGACCGTATTATTACGGCAGTAAAAGTGTTTCCTAAGGACAGAACAGCTTCATTTCATGTTGTCAGTTTCTTTGAACATAAAGAGAATCTGATTTCGGCATTAGATGAATACTGGGCTGATGACGGGAAGCCTCCTGATTGGAGAAAACAGATTAGGATTCACTAACGGGCAGACAGTATTATGCCTAAAGTTCATGACGATGATGGAATTTTTTGATCCGCAGAGGAAAGTACTTTGTGGATCTGATGGAGATAGTTAAAGAGATTCGGATGCAAGAGGATGATGGGAACATTGCTATGCCTTCATCGGTATTGGAGATTATGACAAAAACAGACAATCAGAAAAGAAGACCTTTAATAATTTAATAATATGAAGAGGGATCAGATTTGTATCAGAAATCAGAAATACTGAAATCAAGATGGATCCGATGTCCGTCCTGCAACAAAAAAACGAGAACCAAGGTGTATGAAGATACGGTGATGTTGCGATTCCCACTATACTGCCCCAAATGTGGGATGGAAACGAGAATAGATGTGATGAAATTTGAATACAAAGTAAGCGCCGAGCCGGACGCATAGAAGTTAGAAGATGCGGAGAGCCTGCTTTCTCAGATAATTGGGAAACAGGCTCTCTTTTTATTCGTCTATATGGGTTTTACCGTTACTCCTCATAAACTGAAGCAGCTCTCGTATGATGGGGATTAGTGCATCCGCCTCACTGTCGGTGCAGTCGGAGATCAACTGCTGAAGAAGCTGGATCCGAGGGTTGTCTCGGGAAATCCCGGGGTAAAAGATGTCCTGGGGGTTGATGTTGAGCGCACGGACTACCGGATACAGTGTTGCCAGTTCGGGATTAGCATTCCGATTGGTGTTCTCCATCTTCATTATGTTCATGGGGTCAGTACCGGCCAGTTCGGCAACCTGCTCCTGTGTGAGACCAAGTGCTGCTCGTGCCTGTCTTATTGTATCAGCCAGTGGCTTTGTAAAATCGTTCATTATAAATCACCTCGCTACATATTTTAAGGAAAGGTACTGTATATATGAACGAACTAAAAGTAAGCAAAATATATACTTATAAATATGGAAAGGTAAAGCCGAATGCAGGTGTACGATGAGCAGAACATACTATAACAGTGGTAAGGGCGATGATGACAGTATTTGTTATATGTTTCACGGTTTTATAAAGATGGTTATTAGATACAAGGCCCTAAATGCGATACGCTCTTATTTGCTGTCGGGGAAAAGGGAAGAGCTTGCTGGAGATGATATATATGTAAGCGATAGGCATATTGGGGATAAACCATGCATAGAAAAGATAAGTGTGGATCTGTGCGCGACCATATTTTATGTGGAAGATGAGGGGCTTGCAAAGGCTCTTGATAACTTGCCGATAAGACAAAAACAGGTAATAGGGTATATCTATGCGCTGGATTTATCGCCGGAAGAAGCGGCGAGGATGATGAAGATCAGCGTTCACGGGGTATATACACATAAGGGAAGGGCGCTTCGTGCGCTTAGAAAAGAATTGGTAGGAGATGCTGATTATGGATAGTGGAATGAGCAAGCATGAAAAGACAATAGGCCCGTTTATGGAGGGAGATATTATCCGGGCAGCCTGCAAGGGCTGTCCGAATGCTCAGGAGCAGGTGCTAAGGCATTATAGTCCTCTTG
>JAGAXP010000190.1 GCA_017940955.1 Oribacterium sp. | reverse complement strand
CGAAATCAAACGAAAATGCCCGCGCGTAGCGCATTCAAATGGCATTTTCTCCGATTTCTTGTTAAGAGCTTACGCTCTTTAAGTTCTTCCCGTTCAGAACGAAAAGCTTGGCTTTTGTTCTGTCCGTTTTTCTTTACTGCGATTGTATTATTCGCTTTAGACCTTTTTGGTCGCGCTTCAGATCTACATTAGATCCTCCGCTTCTGAATCTTCTTTATAGAATCTTCAGGGTCTGTGTATTAATCGATCTTTGATTTTCAAGGTTCTTTTTGCTCTCATTCCTCAGAACTGATGTTCCTTATCTCTTGAGTGCTCACATAATATATCAACTTCCATTGTGGTTGTCAAACACTTTTTGATTATAAATATATCTTTTATCAGCTGTCGTTTGCAGGAATATATTTCCCCGCAATTCATTGTTTTAATTTAAGCATTTCTACAAGTGTATTTCATATTTTCGCCATTTCTTCCATATAATAAAACGTTATAAACGTCAAAAGTATCCCTCCCATTTGTGATCGCGCAAAAACGGGAGAGATATATCATTCAAAGGCAACCCTTGCCTTGAACGAAGTGATACATGAGATACTTAAAACCACAGATTAGGACGATTAAGCATCAGTTTCCGGAAAAGCTTACTTCCTATACGCTTATAATCCTTTTTTTACAGTCGACATTATATCAATAAAAGAATTACTGCATTTTTTGTATACTCTTTTTTACAGAAGCAAATCAGAACACATCTACCGTTAGATATTTTTCTTTTTAATGATCATGAAAAATAATACCGATAACTGTGAAAAAACAATATATTCCAATCCAGATAGCCTTTCTTATAAGATTTACAAGTTTAACCATTACGGGTTCACCTATGATGAGTTCAATCAGATAAAAGATATGGTCTATCAGGAAGACTATAATATTTCAAAGATCCTCAACAATATGTTCATGTTCGTCATGTTTATATTTTTGGGGTTAAGTGTCATGAAAATTGTTCCTTTACATTATTGTTCCAAGTATGCATTTTTCGCTCTATTCAGTTTCATCCTTAAGCTGATCACCATTGCCTGGGACAATAACCATGATTCCTATCTTCATTTTTCAAGCAGATGCTTTACTTTGATCCTTTTAAGCTTCGGTATCGTTGAATCTGTTTCCGACCCAAATGTGGTCGCCACTGCCATATTACCTTTATTTGTAATATGCTCCACTGTTTGTGCCAATTCTTTCCTTGAGTTTATTCTTACAATCATAGTAAGCGTGTTAGCATTTCTGTATTCTTCCTATGTTGTAAAAGTCCCTTCCTTATTTCACGGAGATATGGTCAACAGCTTTACCTTTTGTCTGATCTCAATTATTCTTCACTACTATTTTCAAAAATCACGTGTTGAAAGATTTTTTATAAACAGGCAGCTTCAGGATGCAAAGAAGCAGATATCCATCAATGCAACCTTTGATATTTTATCCGGAGCATTGAACAGAGGTGCATTTACCAAAGAGACAAATAAGATTTTCGAAAAGGAACACGGACCCATGGCAGTCTGCCTTCTCGATATAGATGATTTCAAATATATAAATGATAATTTCGGGCACGATAAGGGGGACAAAGTCATTGAAGCCATAGGTGAGTCCATAATTCAAAGCCTTGACCTGTCTGCCACGGATTATGATACCATCATCGATGGCCTGTCATCTAAGAACTGCGACTATTACGGACGATTGGGCGGCGATGAATTTTTCATTGTTATCCGCAAGGAACCCGACAGGAAAAATGTAGTAGCCCTGATAGAATATCTGCAGGGCCTGGTTCATGACATCACCATCGGGGATCATCACC
Organism: Oribacterium sp.; assembly: GCA_017940955.1. Next base: position 52,810 of record JAGAXP010000190.1, on the reverse strand, counting down.
TTTCTTTTTCAATGGGAGTTATGCTTGTTCCCTCTGATGTACATGATTTCCACGATGTATACGCCAAAGTGGATTACGCTCTATATAAGTCAAAAGAAGACGGCAAGGACAGGTATACCTTCTACAGCCCCGATCAGGAACATCAGCTTAACTGATTTTTTGAACTGTTTGTTTCACAAAAAAGAGGAATCATCGATATCTCGGTGGTTCCTCCTTTTATATTATGATGTTAATTCAGACAAAAATCACACCTACCACCATTACCCATACCGGCAGAAGCATTATACTCAGAATGGTCGAAAGCACTACAACATCTGCAGCAAATTCCACATCTCCGTTATACTGGCTGGCAACTACGGCTGTCATTGACGCCGCAGGCATGGCAGCAAGTACCACTGCCACTCCCGCTGCGGTTTTCTCCATATGTACGACATAGCAGCACGCCATAACCACAGCGGGTATGATCACAAGCCTTATAACCGAATAAAGACATGTATATTTAGTCACAAGTGTCCTGAACCCGTTTTCCGCAAGGCTTATACCCAGGAACATCATGGTTAAGGGTGAGGTCATATTGCCAAGACCCTGAATGGTCGATACAAGAAACAGAGGAAACTGGACCTGCGTGATCATAATGATGAGCCCCAGCCACACAGCGATGATGCAGGGATGTTTCATGATTTTTTTAAAAACAGTTTTGGCATCGGGCGCTTCAGTAAAGTAGGAAAGTCCCGCCGACCACATTACTATCCTTTGAGGAATCACATACAATGCCGAATACAGGAGTCCGAGGGATCCATATACCTCTCCGGCTATGGTATTGCCCAAAATTCCGGAATTTGATGCGACAGTGGCATACTGAAATACCATTTTCTTTTTTGCAGGAAGCCGGTTATAGCAATAGGCCGCCGCTATGGCAAGGATTATCTGTATTGCCACAGAAGCAATGAGCATTATGGCACCCTGCTTAATGATCTCCGGCGTCATGGAAATCATAAATGCTTTTACGATGTTGCATGGCAAAGCTACATAAACAATTAGAGACGTGAGAACTTTTTTGGATTCACCTTTTACAATATTGAATCTTCTGATGATATATCCTGCTGCCATCTCCAGAAACATAACCGTCTGAAGATCTATCAATGATTTCAAATTCATGATGCCTGAAACTCCTTTATATGGAATCATAGCACAAAAACTGCTTTGTATCATCTGCATGGCATACCTAATCTTTATAAATAAGATAACCTGCAGATTATTACATCAGTTCGCTTTTCATCTGTTTCATAGCTTCAGAAGGGCTCGTGAATAGACGTGCATGTTTAGTCTTATAAAGGTTTGCCGCTCCGGACATGGATATCTGCGCAAGAACTATCTGATCATATCTGTTGTCCAGCTCCATTATCTTTTCCGCAACCAGATGATTGCAATTTTCTAAATTTCCTTTTTGAGCAGCTATAAATGCCTCCGGCACAGTGTACATATCCACTTCTTCCGGCATTCCGTTTTTTCTTCTATACGAAAAATATCCGTTTCTGGTGGTTTCCACGGTTCCTTCAAAGGTACAGATTATGGCTGTCTTTCCATCACATTTAGAAGCATTATCCAGCATGGCAGAATCAGCCGGCACGACGGGTTTTGAAAACATTTTACTGAAATGATCGGCATATGGTGTAAATACGGTACAGGTAGTAATCACTCCTTCAGCCCCGCTCATAAATGCTTTTCCTATCATATCCGTGAATCTCATCATGGATTCCGCAGATATTCCGTCTTCCTTCCTTATTTTCTCCATCAGATAACCGTCAAGGTAATTGACCACGTCATAATCCGGTTCATTTTCCCTTATATACCTGGTCATAGGCTCAACAGCGTTTTGAGTGATGTTCACCAATGCAATTCTTCTTTTTGACATTTCTTCGTCCTCCTCCAACTCCGGTCTATAGTTTCAAATATTCTTTTCTAAAGCTGATTTCTAAGCCTTTATAAATGACACACAGATGCAGATATAATCAGATCAAAACACAATAGTTCCACAAGGTCTTGATACCATTCAAGTCACCCGATCACGTTTCAGAAACCAAATTAATTGCTCTTTCGAAGAAATCAGTCTGACCAAATCCGCCTGACTTCAACACGATACGAAGCTTTTCATTATCAAGCGGGGTCATAACCGGAACTCCGGGTGCAACACTTTTTCCGATATAAAACGCACTGTAACCTAAGGCTTTAGTCACTGCTCCGGAGGTTTCTCCTCCGGCAGAAATTATATTGGCATACCCTTTTTTGACAGCCTCATTCGCCAAAGTTCCCATTGCCGTCTCTATTTTTGATGCAACCTTTTCCAATCCGAGTTTCTGAGTCTTTTTCATTTCCTCAGGCTTTTGTGAACTGTAAACCAGCACCCTGTCTCCCATGTTTTCTGCCTGAGTAAATACCTCCGCCGCACTTATCCTGTCTTCCATAAGCATTACAGGATCCATAAAGATACTTGGATTTTTCTTTGTTTTATAGTCATCTATCTGTTCCAATGTTATCTTCGAACAGCTTCCGGCCAGAAGCAGGGTTTTTCCTTCACGTTTATCATTGCTTTGATTTTTACGTAACTCTGTACCTTTAATTTCCGCACCGTGAAGCTTAACATATCTTCTTCCCAGTGCACCGCATAATCCCGAACCTCCTGTCAGAAACGGAATATCTCCAAATATCTCAGCTATAAGATCTCCATGTACATCCTCATAAAAATCAGGAATGATATAATGCTTTTCTCCGGAAACAGACTCTTTAAATTTTTGATATTTTTCCCACTTTAGTCCGCCCTCCATATCTTCTATAGATATCTCGCAGGCGCTGTACTTTGACTGCATTTCTATAAGCTTTTTAACGGATGACTCTGTCATAGGCGTAAGTGGATGGTTACGCATATGACTCTCTTCCAAAGGCACACCATTCACATACAGCTTTCCGTGCTTCACAATCCTGCCGTTCACCGGGAGTGCGGGTACCAGCACCGTAGATGGAATTCCGTAATCATCAAGCACTGCATCCGCCACCGGTCCTATGTTCCCTTCGCTCGTAGAGTCAAAAGTTGCACAATACTTGAAATACAGCTGTTTAGCACCGATTTTCTTAAGCCAGTCAAATGCTTTCAGCATTTCACTGACGGCTTCAGCTTTAGGCATCGTTCTGGTCTTCTCAGCAACAACAACAGCTCTTATATCCGGTCTCAGTTCCGGAGACTTTTCCGGGATTCCGTTAAACAGAACAGTCGGAACTCCGGCTTCAGACAGCATTGATGCCGCATCGGATGCGCCTGTAAAATCATCTGCTACCACACCTAAAAAAATTTCTGCCATATCATCAATCGATCCGGCCGCTGTCGGGATCCGGACATCTCCTTCCATAGTAAATATTCATCATTCCATAAAACCACTTCCGGACTTAATCATAAAGTGAGTCCGGCTATCCTGCTGTGCAGAAAAAACAATTCAACACGTATCCCGCATATGTGTACTTCGCATTTATAATTTCATCATTTTAGAATTTTGAGGGATCCGAAATCCTGTTTCGAACCCCTCAGTTTAAGCTTCTATCTTCTCTTCTTGTAGTATCCGCCATTCAGGAAATCACTGACAGTTTCATCCGGCAGCTCCATCAGATTGATGCCCGAGGATCTGGCGATGATGTTCATGCGACAGACATTGTCTGTAACCTCAAGAGCAGACCTGCACTCAGCTAAATTTTTGTCATAAACGAGAACTCCATGGTGATCCATCAGGATAACGTGTGTCTCGTCACAAACCTCTGAAACCGCATTTGCAAGTTCTTTTGAACCGGCATGGAAGTACGGAACATGAAGAATCTTTTCGTCATAGTACATTGACTCAATAAAAAGATTGGTTTTAATGTCTATGTCGGTACATGCTGCGAAGGTTGTCCAGAATGGACTTGCATGAAGAACTGCATTAACCTCAGGGCACTTTCTGTAAACCTCAAGATGCATTCCCGTTTCCTTTGAAGGTTTCTTTCCTTCGATCAGTTCTCCGGATAAATCCACAACACTTATATCTTCCTCATGAAGATCACCAAGTACCGTTCCGCTGGCAGTAACATATACCTTGTCTCCATCTCTGACACTTATGTTACCGCTGGTTCCCCAGGTTAACTGTTTATCCATTATCCATTTGCCGGTTTCGATCAGTTCTTTTTTGAATTCATTCATATTCTTTTCCCATCTGTATAAGCCGGTTTGTTCAATGATCACCTTTGATGTTCTATTAAAACCGGCCTATTTGTTTACGTTGTTTTGTTACAATGATCGTTTTTTATTCTGCAGCTTCAATAATCTCTGCGATATGCTGTGCATAGCCGGAGCAGCTTGCTGTCCCCTTCATATCAGGTGTTACAAAGCCTTCCTTCATGGACTTAAGGATGCTCTCTTCCATAAGCTTTGAAACCTTTGTAAGCTTCTCATCATTATAGCGGTCTGCCAGCCACTCAAACATCATGGATGCTGAAAGCATAAGGCCTGTAGGGTTTGCAATGTCTCGGCCTGCGATGTCAGGAGCTGAACCGTGAGCAGCCTGTGCCATACACTGATGATCGTTGGTATTGATTCCAGGTCCAAGACCAAGAGATCCTGTAAGCTCTCCTGCGAGATCGGAAACGATATCTCCGAAAAGATTTGTGCAGATGATTACATCAAAATCCTGAGGATGTCTTACGATATGAGCTGTCATGGCATCGATATGGAAGTCATCAATTCTTACCTCGGGGAACTCCTTAGCTCCAAGCTCCTTGATGGTTGATCTCCAGAGATCGCCTGCCCACTTTACAACATTGGCCTTGTGAACTATGGTAAGATGCTTCTTACGCTTCATTGCTGTCTTGAAAGCTTCTCTTGCAACACGCTCTGTTCCCTGGCGGGTGATAACTGAGGTTGAGATAACCATGTCTTCGTTTGGCATGAACTCTCCATAACCCTTGAACATATTTCTGTCGGGAAGGAAGCCCTCTGTGTTCTCACGATATACAACGATGTCAACATTATCTCCAACATGGCTTGTTGCACCGGGATAAACCTTAGCGGGGCGCTTGTTTGCGTAAAGGTCAAAATAATGTCTCATCTCGCCTGAAGGATTAAGCTTGGCAAACTGCTCAGGGGGATAAGCAGCTGAATCATGAGGTGCGAACACCCATCCGTGAACTTCCTTAAGTCCGTCCTTTGTAACCTGGGGAACCGGATCACCGTACTTCTCGATTCCTTCCCAGCCCATTGGGAATACAGGGAACTCTACATCAACACCGACCTTTTTTACCGCAGCCTTCATGATAACTTCTGTAGCCTTTGCAATTTCAGGACCGATAGCATCGCCATAACATAAACCAATCTTGTAAACCATATTTCTCTCCTTTTCCGTCTGTATAAGACCTGCATGATTTTGTACGGTTCAAATTTTGTCTCGCAGAAAACACTTACTGTCCTTCAATGGCTTCTGCAAGCCTGTTCCTTTGATTTCCGTTTCATTTATTGTGGTTTAATGTTATCGCTATTTTTTCCTCCCGTGAAATGCTTAGTTCTTCATACACTTCATGTCATATAATGCATGGCAGCTCTTCATGGGCCCATTACTTTCGGAAAATGTTTCCTGCATCAGCTTTACGAGATGCTTTTCAGGTTCGGTAAGATAATACTCATCCTTGTAAACAGCCGCTATATGCCAGTAAAGGCCCCTTTCTGTAATGGAATAAATATAGGGCTTGGATACAGGACTGGATAGCAGCACAGTGGACTCGGGAACTATGGATATGCCCATGCCAGCGGTGGAGAGTCTGTAGGCAGTTTCATTGCTTGTGGTTTCAAAGATTCTGCCGGGTTTTATATCATGCTCCATAAAAATGGTTTCAAGGGCTGTACGTATTCCATGTCCCTGTTTAAGCAGCGTGAACTGTTTACCGCTTAGGGAGGAAAAATCCACATATTTACGGCCCTCTTCCGATAAACCATGCATAAGCTCCGATCCTGATACCAGAAGAAGCTGTTCCTTCATGACCGATTCCGATTTAAGCTCGTATTTTCCGGAAAGAGGCAGTGGGAGAACTCCCATATCACAGTTTCCCTTACTGACATATTCTTCCACAAGACTTGATTTCTGTTCATTGGTCCGTATATCGATACCCGGATACTTTTTATGAAATTCCGGCATGATATAGGGCAATATATAAGAAGCTCTGGCATGTGAAAGCCCCAAGGTGATAACCCCAGACTTATTCTCCGTAATATCGGAAACCTCTTTTTTCATCTTTTCATCCAGATTCAGGATCATCCTTGCAGTTTCACAATATTTTTCACCTGCGGGAGTAAGTGATATGGGATTAGTACTCCTATTGAAAATCTTTGCGCCCAGTTCTTCCTCAACCCTTGCTATGTAATGGCTTAGGGAGGGTTGAGAAATAAAAAGTTCATCTGCTGCTTTTGTGAGGTTTCCAAGCTCTGCGATTTTAAGCACGTATTTGTATTCTTTATATTCCATATTTTGTATTCCTCAGCTTAAAAAAAGTTCTGTATGAACAGTCCGAAATATTAATCCGAAAAACATGCTCATACAGAACTACATTATTTGCTTGAATATTTACACTTTTAACCTATCGCATAAGAAGCACGTCTTCTAAATGCATGACATCCTGCCATCAACCCTCAAGACCCTTTATTGTGTCGATGAGGTAATCTGTAAACTCAGCTGTTGAAGCGTCCTTTGTCTCTGTTGTCAGAACGATCTTCTTTTCTGTTACAGTTGTGATATCGAGAGCCTTATCAAGGATTGCCTTACGGTCAGCATAACCGATATGTGCCATCATCTCGCCCATTGCACGGATAAGTGAGCAGGGGTTAGCATAATGTCCGCGCCCGTGGCTCATAAGATATGGAGCTGTTCCGTGAATAGCCTCAAATAGAGCATACTTGTTTCCGATATTGGAGCTTGAAGCTGTACCGAGTCCACCCTGATGCTCTGCTGCAACGTCAGTTACGATATCACCGTAAAGGTTAGGAAGAACAACTACCTCCATATCCTTATTGAACTCAGGATCAAGCATCTTGGCTGCTGTAGCATCAACCAGCTTGTCATCAACGATGATATCGGGATACTCTTCCTCACCTATTCTATGAACGGTCTTTACAAAGTTACCGTCAACAAGCTTTACGATATTAGCCTTGGTAACAACTGTTACATGCTTCTTGCCATTCTTTCTGGCAAACTCAAAAGCAGCACGTGCGATTCTTTCTGCACCCGGCTTTGTAAGAACCTTGAAATCGATGGCAAGGTCTTCATTGACCTCGATACCCTTATTGCCAAGGATGTACTCACCCTCGATATTCTCACGGAAGAAGGTCCAGTCAATGTTTCTGTCCGGCATCTTGATAGGGCGAACAGCTGCAAAAAGATTAAGTCCTCTTCTGAGAAGTGAATTAGCTGAAAGAAGGTTTGGCCATGGATCACCTGGTCTCGGTGTCACAAAAGGTCCCTTAACAAGAACATCGCACTTCTTGCACTCCTCCATAACGTCATCGGGAAGTGACTGGTTAAGCTCCGATCTTCTCTCGATGGTCATTCCCTCGATGATGTGAACCTCAACCTTACCTGAAGCTATCTCTTCCTTGAGAAGCTCATTGACAACTCTCAATGCCTGCTCCATGATGATAGGTCCGATTCCGTCGCCGGGAAGGATACCAATCCTGATGTGATCAAGCTTCGAGAAATCCTTGATCTCGCTATCCTCTTTCATTGTCTCGATACGAGCAAGCTCTGCTCTGATGAGATCCCCAAATTTCGCTTCAGCTGCCTTGATCTGTTCTTCTGTACCCATAGATTCATTCTCCTTTTTTGCTCTAAACTCAACTATTCATGCAATACCAACCCTCAGCTCAAGCCTACGGTCGGAACTCACTTTGTATGAAATTTAACAATTATTCACGTCGTTCCTTATTTGTCTATGTTTAAATTATAAGCGAAGACATCTATATAGTAAAATATATATCTAATTATGTCTAACATACGAATTTTTCTATGTTCCAAATATTATTAAAGCCCCTTCATATCCACATTTCATGAATATGAAGAGACCTTAATTGCAGAAAGCCACGCATCACCTTATTTTTACATTTTTATCCACATAAGCTATGAGCTCGTCCACTATGGCTCTTCTGTTCTTTTCCTTCTTGTATATAAACCAGGTTTTTCTGGACAAACGGGTTCCGTCCGGCTTCAGCATAGGCTGAAGTGAAAGATTGAATTCATTAATAAAATTATCCGGAAGAAAACAGAGAAGATATTTATCTCCGCTTGCAATAGTCCTGTAAGCAAATTCAATATATCCCACGTCCTCTGTAGCTTCCGGTATCTCAGTACCGAACTGCCCCTGCCACCATTCCGAAATCTTCTGTTCAGTTTTAATGTTTGTCTGGTAAGCGATCCGCTCCATTCGGGGAAGCTCTGAAAGTTCAACAGGATTTCTGGAAACGATATATCCGTCAGTGTAGTCCACAAGCTCGTGATAGACATTCTCGGTATAATCTGAACGTATAAAGGCAACATCAAGTTTTCCTTCCATAAGCATGTTGTAGAGAAGATCACTTTGCTTGTTCACCACCCTAATGCTTACATTGTGATGACTTTTCACGAAATCATCAAGTGCATCGTATAAAGTGTATTTAGTGTAAGTATACGCTGATCCTATGATGATATTTTCTTTAGTCTGTTCCTTTATCAGCCTGAGGCCTTCAGTCACTTCATTCTCAAATTCAATATGCTTTACGGATTCTTTATAAAGAAACTCTCCCTCTTTTGTAAAAACAACTCCGAGAGGGGTACGTTCCACTATCCTGCAATCCAGTTCCTGCTCCATTATCTGAAGCCTCTTTGTAATGGCAGACTGGGATTTATACATCATTGCCGCAATCTTGGTTATGCTTTGCGTCTCATGTAATGCGTTTATTATTCTCCAGTCACTGTCTTTCATAAATGCTCCCCTTAATTACAAAATATATACTGCAGATTTCCGTCTGTTTTTATATCACAGTCATCATAACATTTTAATCCGTAATATAACACAAATTGCCAGAAACAATAGTGCCACCGGGGGCACGGAATCGTCCCCGTTGGCACTATTATACTTTTTTGTTTTAATTTCTATTTATTATTATGATTCAGATTATTCTTTTATTATGCCACGGTCCACAAGCTGCTGCTTGAGGTGACGAAGCTGTCCGCCGTCAAGTATGGTCTCCATTTCGGCGTCAGAAATCTCAAGCTTACAGTTGAAGCTTAAGCCCTTTGTCTTGTCACGGACAGTGACTTTTCGGCTCTTTATCTGCTCAGGGAAGTTATCTATTTCAAGTTCATCCAGAAGCTCAAGCTTGTCATAATCCTCATTGTTTTCAAAAAGCATGGGCACGATACCATGATTGATGAGATTACCTTTGTGAATGCGGGCAATGCTCTTGGCGATAACACACTTTACTCCGAGATACATGGGATTGATGGCAGCGTGCTCACGGGATGAGCCCTGACCATAGTTCTCGCCGCCGATAATGATGGACTTTCCGAGATTTCTTGCTCTCTCAGAAAACTCAGGATCATAGCGAAGATAGCAATACTTTGACATGAGAGGAATGTTTGATCTCATGGAGGAGAATTCCGCTCCTGCCGGGGTAATGTCATCAGTGGAGATATTGTCACGACCCTTAAGTGAGATTCTGCACTCAAGCTTCTTCTCAGGCTTCTCAGGTACAGGAAGACTTGCGATATTCGGCCCCTTAACAACCTCAACCTTTTCAGCCTCTTCTTCAGGAAGCGGCTTTATGAGCATAGAATCATCAACAAAATAGTGATCCGGCTCATGAACTTCTGCAAGCTTCTTTACATCCTCTCCCATAACATCCCATGCGGAAGCAAAGGTTCCCTTTATTGCAGTTGCTGCTGCGGACTCAGGTGATACGAGGTAGATATTGGCATTTGGTGAACCTGCACGTCCACGGAAATTACGGTTTGAAGTACGTACTGCGATGCCGTTTGTAGGAGGCACCTGACCGATAGCACAGCATGGACCGCAGCTAAGCTCCATGATACGTACACCTGCATCAATGAGCATGTCAAGATAACCGTCCTTCATAAGCTGCTTGTAAATCTGCTTACTTGCGATACCTGCGGTACACTGGACATTCTCATCCACATGGTGGCCCTGCATTACAAGGGCTGCCTTTGCGAAGTCAGAATAAGAACCGTTTGTGCAGGAACCCATGAATACCTGATGTACTACAGGATGTTCCTTTAACGAACTGATGGGAACAACATTGTCCGGCTGGTGCGGAAGGGCGATAAGAGGTTCAAGTGAAGAAAGATCAAGCTCCATGACCTCATCATACTCAGCATCTGTGTCCGGTCCTATCTCAACAAATTCACTGCCTCTGTCCTGAGCTTCCATAAATTTCTTAACCACATTATCAGCGGGGAAGATGGAAGTGGTTGCTCCCATCTCTGCACCCATGTTGGCAATGGTAAGACGCTCCGGAACTTCAAGCGTTTCTACACCCGGTCCCACATACTCGAATACCTTTCCGAGTCCGCCCTTGATTGTTACTCTTCTCAGCATCTCGAGAACTACTTCCTTGGCATTTACACCCGGGCGAAGATGACCGGTGAGGTTTACCTTAACAACCTTCGGCATGGTCAGTCTCATGGGAAGTCCTGTCATGGCAGTAGCCACATCCATTCCGCCTACGCCGATGGAAAGACATCCCACCGCTCCGCTTGAAGGTGTATGTGAATCTCCACCCATAAGAAGCTTTCCCGGAGCCGCAAATCTGCAGGTGTGGATCATATGGCATATTCCGTTACCCGGTCTCGAAACATACACACCGTACTTTTCTGCTGCCGTACGAAGATAGATGTGATCGTCAGGTGTTTTGTAATCGATATAAAGAAGGTTATGGTCCAGGTTTGAAACAGAAATCTCCGTACGCGCCCTCTTAAGCCCGATCTGCTCAAAAGCAAGATAGGTCATAACCGCATTTATATCATGAGTAAGTGTCTGATCAACCTTTACAAACACATCCTCTCCCGGTGTCATGGATCCTGATTCAAAATGTGATTTTATTATTTTTCTGGTAAGTGACTCTCCCATTGTTTTCCTCCTGAAAGCTAAACCCAACTTTTCATACTCCTATTCTATCAGCCTCGGCTTCATAACAAGAAATATAATAATCACATGAGGCCATTCCAAAAAGTGATGTCCTGTTCCTTAATTACATGATTACATTTTGCTTATATTCTCAATGTTTCCCGAGATACGTTCCGCAAGGCTTATGATCTCGGTTGAGGAGACAGGTTTTTCCATATATCCGTTAATGATTCCGCGCTTTCTGGACTCCACTATCTCCCTGTCTATGGTATCCGCCATAATTATCTTTAAAGCTTCCTTTTCTTCCATGAATTCAGACATGAAGATTTCTATTCCGGAATAATGCCCCACGGTCTCATCTATCAATATGATATCCGGCTTCATCTCCTTTAAAGCTGTACGAAGAGTTTCGACAGAATCACACATAACCGCCTGGATAAAGTCCTTTTCATTGAGAGTATCCTTTAGAATAGACAGTATCTTATGGTTATCGTCGGCAACCAGGATCCTGATTTTTCTGTTAATGCTCCCGGCCGCTGCATCTCCTGCTTTCCCGGAAATCTGATCAGGTATCTCAGCATTTGACTCAGGTTTTACTCCTGCTGCCACATCCTCTGCCCTTGCCGCATTCTTGGTTGTTTCTGTTTCCACCACAGGAAAATGAACATAGAAAACACTTCCTTTTCCAACCGACGAATCGATATGTATAAATCCCTTGTGAGCATCTACTATCTGCTCTGCGAGGGACAGACCAAGTCCGGTTCCCTCTCCGGATTTCTTTGTGGTAAAGAAAGGTTCAAATATCATCTTTTTGACCTTGTCACTCATTCCTGTGCCATTATCCCTGATTTCAAAAACAAGATATCTCTTAAACAGACTATCCTTAGGCAGCTCTTTAAACCTGATATCGGATTGATCTTTAATATACGCTGAAAGTCTGAGACAGCCCTCGGGATTGTCTCCGATAGCCTGCATACCGTTAACAGCAATATTAAGGAGAACCTGATTTATCTGTGTGCTGTTTCCCAGGATATATTCATCCTTAACACTGTTTTCCTTTTCCACCGTGACATTATCGGGGCAAATGGAATCCGTCATTCTGAAAAACCTTTCCACTAGTTTAAAGGCTTCAATATTACGGAAGATAGTCTCGGCATTCTTCCTGCTCATGGCGGACATCTGATGAACCACATCCTTGGCTTTTTCCGAAGCCTGAAGTATCTCTTTAGCACTGTCATATTCATCGGAGTCCTCAGGCAGTGACATCATGAGGAGCTCTGCGTGGCCCATGATAGGTGTAAGGAAATTATTGAACTCATGGGCGATACCTCCGGTCATGGTACCCATGATCTGAAGTCTCTGCTGGTGGGCAATGGCATTTTCGCTCCTGTGCATCTCTTCCAGCACCTGGTTAAGATTTTTCAGATAATCAATCTCTTTGGATGCTCTGGTATTTTCGGAAACAAGCCTGAAGATGCCCAATGCGGCAACGAAAAACACCGTAAGGATTCCTACCGAAACAAGTATGATACCGCTGAAACCATCAAGTATGGGTCTGTAAAAATCATCGTAGTCAACTACCGCGCTGACCACCCAGAAGTCATCACCTATCTTCGCGGGACTGTAGGCGCTTATCTTCCGGACTCTGGGAACGCCTTCTTCCATCCACCAGTAGGAAAAATAATCATCAACTCCCTCTTCTCCGTGATTCTGCTTATCAAGAAGATTTTCAAGACTTTCGTAATCAAGGCCCGGATACATTTCCATACGACCCGATATGACACTTATACCCCACTGCTTTTTAGACGGATGCATAAGCATGAGATTCTGTGAATTCTTGATAACTATGTAGCCATTGGAACCTATGTGGATGTCTGAAACCACATTTTCATAATATTTATCCTCGTCAATCACAAGTCCGATGGTTTCTCCCTGTACCCCGGGATCAAGCTTTTTCTTAAAGATCAGGACATTACGATCCTTCCCTCTTTTTCCCTGCCACAGGGTGATGCCATTTCCTGTATCTGTTACGAACTGAAGGTCTGTTATTATAAGTTCGTCGGAAGATTCGCTGAAGGATGCAGGAACATCATCCGAAGAATCCTCCATATCATATATTTGGGTGGGGACAGCTGTTTTCAGGATATTTCCGGAAGAGTCCTCCAGATAGACATTAACAGCAAAATCAAGGTTACTGTCCACATATTTTTTTATGAAAATGTTTTTTTCCTCGCTATCATATATGTCCGAGAAAAATTCCAGTTCTCTTATATAGTTATCCATATCAGCCCTGATGTTCCGGCTTATGGTTTTCGCCATAAGCAGCAGCTGATCCTGCTGGTTTTTCATGAGGGCATTTCTGTAATCACGAAATACCTTAAGACCGGCAAAAAGCAAAATGCAGGTAATGGCTATACTCGCAAAAGCAAGTATCATATATTTCCAGTTTATCTTTTCGGTTTTTTTGAACACGCCTGAGTTAGGCTTATCTCTGTCACTTTTCATATCAATCTCCATTCCGCCGCCCTTGTCCGGCGGTTCAAATAGTACTGAAAAGTTTTTTCACACTATCATTCTGTCAGGTTAGCTTATTTATTCTCTCTTCCTAGCTTATATCAAATGATTCTGATATGACATTAATAATTGTTAAGATTTACATATTGTATTAAGATATAAGGCATACAGAAGGTTTTGGATTTAGTGTAGACAAATCCATATACTGATTTACATTACTGAAAATACTATGGGTGAAAAATGTCTGATAAAGTTTTGATCGTTGATGATGATGTGAATATATGTAAGCTCCTGGAAAAGGTGATGCACAGTAACGAGCTCGAGTCTGAAACAGCCAACTCGGGTGAGGAAGCGCTGTCTAAAATTGCAAACGGACACTATGACGTCATTCTCATGGACGTGAATCTCGGTGATATGGAAGGCTTCGATGTTATAAAAAAGATCCGGACCGATCATATCTTAACCCCCGTAATAATCATTTCCGGAAGAAACGAGGATTACGATTCTGTCTATGGTCTTTCCATAGGTGCGGATGATTACATCACAAAGCCTTTCCGTCCCATGATCCTTGGGGCCAAGGTCAAGGCTCTCATTCGCCGTAACAGGCAGGCTCTGTCCGAAAATACCACTGAGGATAATGACTCCATCGTTGTTGGTGATTTTTCCTATGACACTTCTTCTATGAGGTTTTATAAGAGCGGGGAGGAGATGTATCTGTCTTCAAAGGAGGCGGCTTTGTTCCTTTTGTTCCTGAAGAATCCCCAGCAGGTTTTCAACAAGGACGCGATCTATGAGCATGTCTGGGGCAATGCCATCGCCGTTGATGATAATGCCATCATGGTTTACATCAACAGGCTCCGCAGTAAGGTTGAAGAGGATCCGAAAAAGCCCGCTCACATCGTTACCGTGAGGGGATCGGGGTACCGGTTTGTGCCGTAAGCCTAAATAGTCAATACGAGCCGGAGGGCATCCAATTAAAGACGAATCGCCTCATCGGAAAAATCTAAAATCGGACCCCTAAGAAGCAGTAGACCCTCGCCAATGTCAGAGTTTTCTTTTATGACAACTCTGACTTGGCGAGGGGGCTAAGGAAAATGGATCAACTGCTTCTAAGGGGTCCGATTTTGATTTTTCACGACTCGGCTCAACGTCTTTAATTGGATGCCCTCCGGCTCTTACTTTTTCTATACCGGTGGGTTTTTTAAACATTTTAGTGGTTTTTTTCAATTACAATATCTTCGAGTTTGCGCTTGGGGACGAAGTGGGTGCCGCTTTCGTCGCGGTAGTAGTTGATATTGCCGTCTTCGGGGATATCAACAAGCTTTATCTTTTCGGCAGGTTCGCCGAGGGCTATCACCATTACAGGGATCAGATTTTCGGGAAGGTTCAGAAAATCAGTCAGTGGCTGTAAGCCGAAGTTTCTTATCATGAGACCGCCAAGTCCTTTTTCGGTAGCTGAAAGAAGAAGGGTCTGGGCTGCTATTCCAACGTCTATGAGTACAGCCTGGGTGTTTGGCTGAATGTCCGTGTCCTGCAGTATGATGACGAAGGCTGCGGGATGTGTGCCGAATTTCGGAAGATGAAGTTCGGGAAGTGCACCTGCCCATTTTGTTAATTTGAGGATTTCTTCAACCTCTGTTCTATCATTGGATATATAATATTTTAATGGCTGCCGGTTGGCTGCAGAGCCAACAATCCTGGCAGAATCCAGAATCTCGAAAATTTCTTTATCCGAAATTCTTCTATCCTCATTAAATCCTCTGTAGCTTCTGTTTTTCGCAACAAGTTCACTGAACATGGCAACCTCCATAAGTAGTAGATCATGCGAAATCATCTATAGCTGTTTGATACGATCAATCAAAATACGCCATGGACATTTCCTGTAATTTTGTTTCAAAGATTTTACCTAAGGGCATTATAAACTTGATTACATAAATTTAATATTCTCAAGTTATAAATTTTGAATTAATTTACGATATTCATGGTAGAATATAGTCACTGACTATAAGTTTTTGTTTTCGAGAAGGTATTTCCTATGACAACCAGAGAACTATTATACGTAAAAACAGTTGCCGACACCCATAACATTTCCAAGGCTGCAAAGAAACTCTTTGTTGCTCAGCCTTCCCTGTCACAATCCCTGCAAAGAATTGAAGAAACCATCGGAACTCGTCTGTTTATACGCGGATCCGACGGACTGAAGCTCACTTATGCAGGCGAGAAATATTACCAGATGGCCTGTACCATACTTAAGATTTACGATGATTTCGAAGCCGAGATCAGTGATATGAACGATCTCAAGACCGGTCATATCAGCTTTGGTATCACTAACCATCTCGGAGCGATAACTCTCCCCATGGTGATGCCTCAATTTAAGGAGGAGTGTCCGGGAATAGATCTTGATATATTTGAGGGTTCAACCGAACTTCAGGAGGAAAAACTCATCTCCGGAGATCTGGATTTTTCCATAATGCATGCTCCTGTTGATGGCACGGAGTCAAACCCTTCCCTCAATTATGAAATACTCGCAAGGCATCCCTTCGTCATCGCCATCTCAAGAAATGATCCTTTAGTAAAACTCGCCAAGCCAAGAGATGGCTATCTTTATCCGGTACTTGATGTAAAGCTTTTGGAACACCACCCTCTTCTGACTCTTCATAAAGAGCAGCGAATCCGCCACGTCACTGATTCCGTTCTGAAAAAAGCCGGCATACACCCCGAGATAAAATTCGTATCAAGAAACTATATGACACTTGAAAAGCTTGCGGCCGAAGGCATTGGCTTCACCCTGCTCCCTTCGGACTACATAAACATCAACCTATACGGCAACCCACCGGCCTACCTCTCCATCGAGGACAAATATTCCGCCTACTGGAGCCTTTGCATAACCACAATTAAGGGAGCATTTCTTTCCAGAGCAGACCAACGCTTCCTTGATATTATCAGAGCAACTCTTTCAAATACATAGAAGCAGAGCCGACGGGATATCCCGTCGGCTCTTTGTCAGTCCTTCGGCCTCATATAGAAATTACCCGCAAGCTCCGTGGTTCTGAAAGAATTCACAAAAGCGTTCTCGTCGATCTCCTTGGTCTTTAGGATGACCCTCTTCGCGTCATCCGCTCCAATGACCGAATAAACTATATGAAGCTGCTTATGTTCATGGGCTCCCTGAGCCGTCATCAAAGTTGCACCATGATGACTGATCTCAAAAATCATCTCCGAAATTTCTTCAGGCTTATCTGTAATTATGAACAATGTCTGCCTCTGATATGCCCTGTAGAAAGTCTGTAAGGTCTGAGTGGAAACATACTGGAAAACTATGGAATACAGCGCCTTGTCCCATCCGAAAAGGATGCCCGCTGCCCCCAGGATGATAACATTAAACCCGAGAATCAGATTCCAGGTTTCCATGCCCCTCTTCTGGCTGAGATAGATAGCGATAAAATCCGTTCCTCCGGAGGTGGCGTCAACACTGAGACACAGACTCACCACGATTCCGTTGATGATACCTCCGAAAATCGCGATCAGAAGGGTATCATAGGTAATGACATGTCCCGGCAGCATATCTGTCAGAAAACCGGAACACAGGATCATAATCAAGGAATAGATAGTGAACTTTTTTCCTATAAATTTAAAGCCTATATATATCGGAATAAAGTTCAGTGCGATATTCACTACAGAATACGGAATTTCAAAATGGAAATACAGCTGGCAAACTCTTTGAATAAGCACTGTAAGTCCGGTAACTCCTCCCGGATACAGTCCTCCTGTACGCACAAAGGTTTTAATGTTTACCGCCATCAGCATTGATGCTATCAATACCACGATCAGTCTTTTAAGATCCTTCTTAACATCAAATTTCATCTCAATCTCCACTTCGCCTATTTCAGCCGGCGGTTCAACCGGTGATGACAAATTTTTTCACCGGTTTATCTATGGTTTATCTCGTAAACCAGATCCTTTAAAACCTCAGAATTTCTCTGCCAGATACCGTCAATGTCTGTGTCCGGCAGCGGGCATGAACCGATTCCCACTTCTATGGTAACCGAAGGGATACCCTTTAAGGCAAGATACTCTTTATATGAGCCGGAGCCTACGCTGTTTTTGTTTGTGGAAGCCGCTCCCAGGATATATCCTGTGTCCTGCTTCACAAGCTCCGCAAGCTGTTTGCTTCTTGCCTCTACTCCCTCGGGAGCTCCTCCAAAGGACCAGTAAACTACGCTTCCCTGCGCATGATAGTTGATAACCTCATCAAAAGAAGCCTCATTCAAAACCTTTATAAGTGCCTGAGTCTCTGCCTCAGACTCCGCTGACGGCCCCTTATAGTACTCATATGAAGGGTAATATCTTGAATCGTCAAGCTCCTTCCAGCCTATGGAGAAATTTCTGTTAATGTCTACGCCGTTAGCATTGTTCTTCCATCTGCGATAGTACCAGTCTGTGTCTCCTGTATAGTTTTCCCTCTGCTGATCGTGCTGGATCATGGCTTTGAGATTGCCGAGGATCGTCTGGCTCTTTACCTTTGAAGCTCCAAACTGGCTAAGGACAGCACCATCCGGATTGACCATCGGAATCACATGAATGCAGGTGGTCTGAAGAAGGGAGGCCACGCCCTGACCTCTAAATCCTCCGCCGTTTTTAGCCATGGAAAGCATATCATGAATCTGACGCATAACGAGCTGAGTTGTGATGTACTCTCTTCCATGCATGGTAGCTGTCAGTAATATCTGATTCTCCGCAGATGGTTCTCCCACAGTCAGCTCGTAAATATTTCTGTTATCGGCACTGAGTCCCAGTACAGAAGACTTTACCACACTTCCAAACTCCGAAACAAGAGCCGATATATCTGACTCAAGATTTTCATAGGTATAGGTTGTAACACCATCACAGTAGTAACCATTGACCGGTGAACCATAGACATTGGTATTGAAGGGACTCGATGCTATTAATGACGAATTTGCTGAAGCACTGGTTGCTGCGTTAGTGCTTCCTGAGGCTGCTGTACCGGCGGCTGATGCTCCGGATGCCGCAGATCCCGGCACGCTTGGTCCCCCGGTGCCGATCCCCGTATCCAACGGCTCTGCACCTCTTGCAGGGCCTGTTTCAGCCATGGCGACTGCACTTGTTCCTGAAACAGCAAGAAACATAGCTATAAGAATAGAGATTATTGTCTTATTGATATTCTTTTTCATATTCACCTCCGTTATTTCCAAATTTTACCATAAAAAAACTCCCACAAATGAATCTGCAGGAGTTTGTAAGAAAATATCAATGCTATTGTCAAGACTGCTCTTCTGAGGCTTCAGATGCAACATCAGCTTCTGCCGTAGCAGCATTATCTGCCTGAGCATCCGGCTCTTCTATGAAGAGATATACGCTTTCAGGGTTCTTCATAAGTTCATCGGCACGCTTCTCGGTATAAAGGCCTTTTCTGTCCTCCACAACCTCTTTGAGAAGATTCATGGCCTTTTCGAAATACTCTTTATCTTCACCGGATCTTCTGAGATAGAATTCCGCAGCTTCAACCTGCATCTCCTTTTTGTATATAGGATTTGATGCATACTGGATCTCCTCCTCAAGATACTTTATATCTGTATCCTCTTTACCCATAGCAGCGGCGATTCTGTTTTCCTGAACCTTTATCTGCTGTTCAAGATTTGAGCAAAGCATCCTGGCTCTGTTTTGAGCTAGATCTCTGAGATGTCTGAGGTCTTCGATCTGGTCCCCGGCTGCTGCGAAATCTCTCATCAGGATCCGGAGGTTCGCCTTCTGATTAACTATAAGGGCCGAAGTAGTGAGAGCATGTATCTTAAGTTCATTTGGTTTGAGATCCTTAATGGCATTCCAGGCCCCCTCATAATCTCCGAGAGCCTCTTTGGCGTAAGATATCCAGTTCTGTCCGTTTGCATACTCCGCAAGATTCTTAGGAACCTTTGCATTTACAGCTTCAAACTCTTCCAGAAAGCCCTTTGGATCTGCATCAACATAAAGTCTGCTCTGAATAGCCTTTAACTTCTTGCTGCAGACAATGGCTGCAATGAATCTGAATACTATGATTCCGGAAAAGATAAAAAGAGCAAATACAAATATGGCAACCTTACTTTCATTGGTAAGTATATTTCCACGATAATGTATAAGTCCAAGCATTGCCCCGAGAGCAGCACCCGCAACCATAAGAAGATTTGCCAGTTTCTTGTAGTAAACTATCATCTGTCATCCCCCGATCATTTGATTTCACAATGCTATGAATTATAGCACAGGAAGCATGTTATTTCACCTTATATATCATTAAGGAAAGACGCAGGCAAAGCCCGCTGTCGTCACAGGCAATGTCATAATTTTGCCTTATGCATCATTAAGAAAAGACGCCGAAAAAGCCGCTGTCGTTACAGGCAATGTCATATTTTGCCTTATGCATCATTAAGAAAAGACGCCCCCGAAGGAGCGTCTCCATAATTCAAAACCAGCTGCTTTAATGGTTTTGATCTTATTTATCATATTGTCATCCGATTTCTTTCGGGCTTTAAATATTAAAGCATGAATGAGAATACGAAAGATGCAATGATAAGAACGATTCCACCACCGAGACGTGATGAAAGCTGTGAGTAAGCGATGAGATCCATACGATCTGCAGCACCGAGACAAGCAAGGTCACCGTTTCCACCTCTGTTAGCCATGCAAAGACCTGCTGTGATGGCTGTATCGATAGGATAGAAACCTACAAGGTAACCAACAACACCTGATCCGATGATAGCACCGATAACGATCATAAGTGCCATAAGGATGTTTGAAGGTGAGATAGCATTGAAAAGCTCTGCAAGGTTGAAGTCTGCACCCATACCTACCATGATGATGATTCCGAGCTGACCTGAGAAGAAGCTCTGGAGTCTCTTTGCACCTGCACGTACTCTTGCAGGAATCTTACCTGTTGCGGCAAGGATAACTACGAAGATGATCATGTATGCATACTTGTGAATAGCAGCACCTGCGATCTTAGGAAGGATCTTGCCGGCCATAAGCTCACCAACCGCGAAGCATGCAAATGCAAGAAGAAGTGCGCCTGCAAGGTCAGTATTGTCTGTAGAAACCTTCTCATCATCCTTAACAAGATTCTCAGCTCCACGGATAAGAGTCTTCTTATCACCGGTAAGAGAAGGAACCTTCTCACCGAGAGCATTGAGACCTGCTGATGCGATGATACAGAAAATGTTAGCGATTGTAAGAACGATGATAGCAAATGAATAGTAGTTAGCTGCTGCATCGCCTGTTACCTGCTCATAGATCTGAGAAAGAGGAACAGCGCCGGCACCATTACCACCACCCATAACAGGAAGTGTGTACTTGATAAGTGTATCGCTGAATGGGATACCGAAGAGAGCGCCTGTGATTCCGCCAAGGATTGATGCTGCAAGAAGTCCGCCAAGGATAGCAGGAATGTAACCTGCAAAGGACTTAAGAAGGATATCTCTCTCAAGAGAAAGTACCGATCCACAGATCAGCATAACGATGAAGAGCTCAAGGAAGTTTGCATCGTCAGAGATAAATGAGTTGATAGCATCAAGTCCTGCCTCAGGAATAAGTCCGAACTGCTTAAGGATAGCAACACCGAAGAATGTGAGGAGAAGACCACCACCGATATAAGTGTTCCAGATAGGAATTCTCTCACCGAGCTCATTGAAAATAACTGCGAGACCGAAGCAAATACCAAGTACTGAAGTCATGGTTGTTGCTGCGATCATCTTTACATCATCACCGCTGCCCTTTGTAATGTACATAGGAGCAAGTACCAGAATGATACAGATGATAGCCAGCCATGCAGGCTGACCGCCGAGCCAAAGCCCGGTTCTTGCGTGCTTATTGTCTGCCATATTTAAATCCCCCTTAAATATTGAAGTGAAGCAGCTCACTCCATTTAGAAATATGACTTTCCGGACAATTCCGGAGTTAAAGAACGTGAAAAAAATAGACACGTACTTCTTAAAATACGTGTCTATTTTATCATTCGGAATTTTTTTTTACAATTAAACAGACCTTGAAATAAGCTTACAAAACGTTAAGCCAACCTCCTTGCAACCTTACAAAATTATAAGATTACAAGTCCGGCACATTTCAAAGACTTAAGGTCATAGACATTACCACTCTCAACCCCTACTACTACCGGTCTCAGAAGGAATTGAGGGTTTCGCTGAACAACTCTCGCTGTTTCACCGTTACTTAGCTGAACGTTGGAATCCACAGGATAAAGGATCATCATCTGCATGAAGCTGTTCAATGCATCCATATCCAGCTCGTTTGTCATGGCCATGAGCATCTCTACAGCCTCTCTGGGTGATTTTCCTTTTTTATAAGGCCTCTCCGTCACAAGGGCATCAAAGATATCGGCCACAGTCAGAAGCTTTGCATATTGATGTATATGATCAGCTGTTGCGCCGTAGGGATAACCGCTTCCATCGATCTTCTCGTGATGCTGAAGCATGGCTATCTTAACATCCATTGGGATCTCATCATTATCAGCCACCAGCTGATAACTGAAGGTGCTGTGTTTTTTCATAACTTCAAATTCTTCGGAGGTAAGCTTTGCAGGCTTGTTAAGAATTTCCGGAGGAACCATGGTCTTTCCTATATCATGCAGTAGTCCTGCCATGCCTATCTGAAAAATTTCCGTTTTACTCTTTTTCTGTTCCTTGGCCAGAACCATACTTATAGATGCCACATCCACACTATGCTTAAAGGTATACTCGTCACTGCATTTGAGAGCGTTAATGTTCAGGGCCACAGCATTATTCTTTTCTATGGCATCCAAAAGATCACTGGTGATGCTTGTTGCAGCTGCTGCGGTTTCGCGAGGGTCCGGATTCTGGTAAATAAGCTCTATTCCCTTGGAAATACGTTTCCTTACTGAAGCTTCAAGTACGACTGTGGGAGGATCGGATTTTCTCAGTTCCTTCACCATATACTGGGCAGCCGTTGATAATTTATTCGGACTCTTATTGGCCTGCCCTGATTTTATGGTGACGTACTGAACCCCGCTCTTCCTGAGCTCATCAATTGCATACGGAGTAACAATTGTTCCGGGCTCAATGAGAATACGTCCAAGTCTGTCCTCTATGGACTTACCTATAACCATCCCGGACTTAAGTTTATCAATGGAAATTTCTAAATTGCTTGTCATGTCTTCTTAAATTGCAGGAAATGAATGAAATTAAAACTATCTATGCACGATTAAATATTTCAATAATATTATATTCTATCATAATTCCGACATTTTGAATATTGTAAAACTTAAATGCGTCTGATTTCCCGTGAATAAAGCCTCAAAATATATTGAAATTCCATGCATATTGCCTTATTAAATAAAACTAAACCGTCGACTAAAAATATAGCAATGATTATGAAAATCAATCAAGGAGACGTGAACATGAAAATAAATGATTTTTGCAACATGCAGGAGCTTTCATCCATAACAAGAAACTGGTCAAAGCTTACAGGACTTAAAGTTGATATCACCGATACCGAGGGCAATGTTATCGCAACCTCCATGGATTCTTCACAGGATGCCGCCGATCCCGGTTTTTCAGAGAATGAAGATGAAAACTCTGAATCAGCCTTTACACGCCACGCATCCGTTGAACTGAAGATCCGTGACGAAGTTATAGGCACTGTAACCGTAACAAATCCCGATGAATCCGATGCTGACTATTCCGTGGTTATTCCTTTGATCGACAGCCTTTTAAACGGCTATATTTCAAACCAGTATTACGTTTATGCCAATGATAAGGTTCTGTCACGTCTTTCCGATGGCATCAAAGAAACTAACGGTCTGGTAAAGAAAGTTATTTCCAGCACAAATACCCTTAAGGGTATCCAGAAACGCCAGAAGATAGTTGCCATCAATGCAAGTATCGAAGCTGCTCGAGTAGGACAGGCAGGCCGTGGTTTTGCCGTTGTTGCCGAGGAAGTAAAAAAGCTCTCTGATGCAAGTTCCGAAGCCAATGACAAGATCGAACGTGTTGTCAATCAGATAAGAGACGTTGTTTCTACTCTTTCTCTTGATAAAGATGATAACGCATAAAAAACATGAAGAAAAAACTTCTAACGTCGCTATTGCTCCTTAGCATGGCGACGACTATTGTCTCATATCCTATATATAGTTACGGAGCTGAAGAATCAACCGAAGAAGCTGCTGCCTCCGAAGAGGGTGCAGAAGGCGAAAAAGGCACAGAAGAAGTCGAAACCGATGAAAACGGTGAACCTGTAGAGACCACCACGGAACCTGAAACAACAGCACCGGATCTTAGTTACTTTGCCATGGTAACCAACCCTGAGGGCGCTAAATTCTATCAGGAGCCTAAAGATGACAGTGCTTACAGCATTAACATCCCTATCCCTCAGAATACGGTTCTTCACATTCTTGAGGATGCAAGAGATCCAAACGGTGTACTATGGGGTTACACCGTCTATGCCGATCTCAAGGAAGGCTACGTAAAACTCGTGGACCTCTCTCATATACAGGCCAAAACCGCCGCACAGATGGTGCAGGATAAGTTCAACGGCAACTGGGGAGAAGGCTTCGTTAAGGTTGACGGAAAAGGTTCACCCGTAACCTTCAATGCCATTTCTCCGGAAGAGCTGGCGGAAGCCGAAGAAAGTAATGCCAACGATACCGGAGGCAATAAGTATGATGAAGACACCGGTGAAATCACCGCTGTTGTAGGTGAAACCAACGAAGACGGCAGTCCCGTAATCGACGTCACCATGAACACCGACGAAGCCGGAAACGTCATCGAACCAGAAAGCGAAGTGGAATCCAGCGAAGAAGCAGAAGAAAAATCCGGAGGCTTCTCCATATTTTCCTTCCTGATAGGCTTCTTCACAGTCATCCTTCTTGAAGGTCTCGTAGCAGGCATAATGATCCTTCTCAAAGTCCTCAAGAAAAAGAAGAAAGCAAAGGCCGAAGCCGCTGCCGAAGCCGGCGGTGCCCCCGAAGCCGAAGGCGAAGGAGACGGCAAGAAAAAGAAAAAAGGCTTCAAACTCCCTCTCCCCAAAATCAAAATCAAACTGCCAAAAATCAAACTCCCCTTCGGCAAGAAAAAGAAGAAAAAAGAAGAATCCGAAGAATAATCATAAGGCCGTCCGAACCAAGTTCATCTTGATCCGGACGCCTTTTTACTATCCCCAACCCAGAATCTTTCCCCCATTTTAGGCTGTCCCATTTCAAAACCTTGACTCGTCACCAATCTCCTGCATTTTCTGCCCCATTTCACAATGATACAAAAAGGACAGCCGCCACGCTTTAGGGGAACGTTCTGGCGACTGCCCTTACATTGGGGATGTTTATATAAAGTAGAGTCCTACTTCATACATTTTGTTTGCGAGATCCCTTATCAATACTTATCCGCCCCATTAGGTGAAGCAAAAGACTTCATAGTAGGGATTGATGCAGGATCCACATTGGTGAGATCTGTTCCGTCAAGATCTGATGGAATAAATCCGTCATCCTGGCTTGGCGGGATATAAGGTATTTCTTTTTTAGGCTTGGATACCGGTGCCTGAGGTTTAACGGGCTCTGCTTTCTTCACTGCCGGTGAAGCTGCAGGTCTGGAAGCCGTTGCAGGCTTTGCACCCGTTGATACAGGCTCGCTCTTTTTGCTCTCATCCATTTTAGGCTTCGATGCAGTAAATGTAGGCTTTGGTTTAGCCGGTGCAGTAACCTGCGGTTTGCTTTCAGGCTTTTTCTCCGGCTTTGGAGCAGAAGCCTTGAAATCCGAACTGCCGGCTCCATGTCCGCTTAACTTCCTGTCATCCGTCGTTTCCGGAGGGATGTAAGCCGCAGGTTCAGGAGGGATATAAGTCGCTTGTTTCTTCTTATAAGTCGATTCCGCACTCTTCAGCTTAAACTTTTCAACCAGACCGTGCATGATATTAGCCTGACCGGCAAGCTCTTCCGCTGCTGCTGCAGACTGCTGGGCTGTTGCGGAATTGGTCTGGACAACTGATGATATCTGATCTATTCCGATAGTAACCTGTGATACACCTCTTGACTCTTCTTCAGATGCCGCTGAAATTTCATCAACAAGGGAGGTTATCTGAACGGATTTCTCTGTAACTGTACCGATAGCAGTAACTGTCTCTTCAGAAATCTGTCCGCCACGCTGTACAGCTTCTATGGTCTCTTCGATAAGTACGGCCGTATTCTGTGCAGCTTCCTGAGATTTCTTTGCAAGATTACCGACTTCATCCGCCACAACTGCAAAGCCCTTTCCTGCAGAACCCGCTCTTGCAGCCTCGATGGCAGCATTGAGAGAAAGGATATTGGTCTGGAAGGCGATATCATCGATGGTCTTAATTATCTTACTGATCTCATTGGACTTATCGATGATATCATCCATTGCAGTTGTCATCTCTGTCATTTTTTCATTTGATGCCTTCATAGCCTCACCGGCCACGGTTCCAAGCTCTGAGGCTTCCTTTGCCTTTGATGCAGTAATCTTTATCTTGTGGGATATTTCATTCATCGTTGCAGAAAGCTCCTGTACAGACGATGCCTGTTCGGTTGCGCCCTGAGCCAGTGCCTGTGCAGCATCGGAAACCTGCTCCGCTCCGCTTGATACCTGTTCAGATGATTGTTTGATATCAAGCATCGCCTGATTCAGAGTATCGGTGATGCTCTGCATGTCAGCAAGAAGTGGTGCATATGCCCCGACATAATGGTGGTCACCATCATTAAGGTCTACCTGGAAATTACCCCTGCTTATCTCTTCAAGCTTACCTGAAATATCACCGATGATATCCTGCACTCTTTTTACGATCAAACTTATGCCGTTTAAGGCAACTCCTATCTCATCGTTTCTATGATAATCGAAATCTATATCAAAGTTTCCATGTGCAACTTCTCCGGCAACAGATGAAATCTTGGAAAGCGGAGCCAGATCCTTATGTACCAGAGTATATGTAAGGAACAGTATCAGCGCAACGATCAGTATGGATGCAATGATGATCGTATTCCTTATACTGTTTGCAGTCGCATTGTACTCTTTTTCCGATACAGCCGTCATTACCCACCAGGTCTTATTTCCCATTTTCAAAGGGGCGTAGAACCTGAGTACAATGTCTCCCGCAGCGGATCTGGTTGTGACTACAAACTTTTCGCCTTTATCAAAGCCTGCCTTTATCTTCTTATGTGCATCTTCATCTACGACTTCCCCAAAGCGCTTACCGATATTCTGGGTATTTGTAGAGTAGAGGATATACTCATTTTCATTGATTATATTGCTGAAAAGTGAAGAGAAGGTCTTGCCGGTATTATCAACAACCTTAAAAACATCCGCATAGACATCAATGATAACCGCGCCCACGGTGGAACCACTGCTATTATTTATAGGATAATAACAGGTGATCATATTGACGCCATCTTCCACATAAGGATCGGAAAAACCGTTGCCTCCCTCCTTCAGCGCCTTTGTATAGTAGACCTCCTTGCTGTATTCATCATAGGCAAGATTTTCCACCAGATTCTGTTCCGCATCACTTATATTTACGTATGGAGCGTAGTTTTCGATATTCTTCGAAAACGCTCCCGGTTCCATAAGGAAGCCTACACCATATACAGCATCATTATCACGTACTGCTTCAAAAAGCTCATTTACAATGATGGTCTCAGCTTCAAAACGGCTCGGCGATATAGGAGTACCCATAACCCGGCTTATAAGCTTAAGCTCCTTATCGCTGGAATTCTCCAGACCGGATTTCACCTCCGAAGTCCAGTCTGTGGTGAAAGAACCGTCGATATCATCTTCCTTTTCATTGATTATCTTTATAGCACTTTTCATGCTGTGATAAATCTCATTGGTTCTCACCAGAATGCTGTCAACCTTATCCACACTTGCTTCAGAAAGCTGCATAAGAGACTCTCCTTCAAAGTTCTGGATGGTTTTACTGGACAAAACAGACACAAATACCGCTAATATTATAAGGCACACCAATATGGCAGCGCCTATAGTCAGCGATAATCTCACACCAAGCTGCATGTCCTTTGTTACATTTTCCAATTTCTTTCTTTTCTTATTCATTACTACGCCTCACTTCGTGTAATCTCTGTACACATGTTACATAGACTTCATATCGGCTGTTTGAGAAAGCATTATAAGGATTTGATATATATTTATTTTTGCAATTATACAATTGTCCACTTTTCTTCTTTAATTAATATCTGTTTTGAATTTTCACATCTTCATAGGAAAAAATCACCTGAATAACATATTTACAGACATGGAAATGAAAAAATAACGTTAATTGCTTATAAATGCTCATTTCCTAGTCGAAAGAGTATTAAGGATGTCTGATGATAACCATCAGGGCATTATGGACAAATAACCGATCGATCAATTATTCAGAAGGATCTGAATCCAATCGAACGAAGGATCGTCGATAAGGAGTCATTATGCTTAATCTATACGGAAACGGAATCAATCTGACGGAACGTACGCTGGATTTTCTGTGGGGCAGACAGAATATCACCCTTAACAATATTGCGAACGTTGATACTCCGGGATTTAAATCCAAATATGTTACCTTCGAAAACATTATGGGAAGAAAAATCCGGCATGCCCAGCTGGAATCGGCAACGGCGAAAGAAGTGGAACGTGCCATCGACAGCACGAGAGCCACTGTTCATACCACAACCAATGAGTCCACAAGGCTTGACGGAAATAACGTGGATATGGATCAGGAACAGGTAGAGCTTGTAAGGACAACCTTTGAGTATCAGCTCATGGTTCAGTCCCTGAATAATGACTTCAGCCGTTTAAAGGATTCGGTGGCTACATTCTAATGTAGTTTCCTGAGGTCAGCATTACAAATGAACTGAAAATAACCGTAATTTTAGAAAAAAATTTCTGTAATATCATTTTTTCGTAAGATTACTCTTATTTTTTAAAAATGTTTTGACGAAATAGCTACTAGTGTTGAAATTGTTTAATTAAAGGTGGTACAGAATCATATGAATGCAGAAATGGAAGGAATGCTTGATACTTATCTCTTTGAGACTAATGGTCTTCTTGACCGTCTGGACGAGATCCTTATGGAAGCCGAGAAAGTCGGTGAATTCTCAACAGACAATGTAAATGAGATTTTCCGTATCATGCACACGATCAAGGGTTCAAGTGCGATGATGGAGTTAACTCCTATCTCCGTAATCGCCCATCGTATCGAAGACCTTTTCTTCTTCATCCGAGATAAGGGCATAGAGTTCCTTAATGAAGATCAGAAAAAAGGTCTGTTTGATCTGATGTTCAAATCAGAAGATTATCTCCGCGGCGAGGTCGGTAAGGTTGAAGCTGGTGAGGAAGTCGATCCGGATATAACCGAATTCCAGTCTGCAATCGAAGCCTACCTGCAGAAGCTGAAGGACGGAGAGGCCGGCACAGAAGGTGCTGCTCCCGCAGCAGGCGGTGAAGCAGCGGCTCCTGCAGCAGCAGGATCCTCCAATCTTCCGGACGATCCGAGTGCGCAGGTATTTATCCATATTTTCCTTGAAGACGGAATCGGAATGGAGAATCTCCGTGCATTTATGATAGTAAATGCATTGAAGGAAAACGGAATTGATTTCCGCTTCTATCCTTCAGATATGGATCAGAATCCTGACAGCGCAAAGGTTATCATAGAGGATGGCTTCTATCTTGCGTTTGATTCATTGGATACAGCAAATATGGCAGAGGAAAGTCTGAAGACCCAGGCATATATCAAGAGCTGTGAGACTCTTGATGCTCCTAAAGCTGAAGACAAGCCTGAGCCTGCACCCGCAGCGGCTCCCGAACCTGCACCGGCTCCCGCAGCAGAGGCTCCGGCAGCATCGGCAGCTCCTAAGCCTTCACCGACAGCACCTGCAGCCGATAAAAAGCCGGCAGCAAAGAGCAACGCACCTGTTAAGTCCAGTCTTATCAGCGTTAACCTCCAGAAGCTGGATGCCCTTAATGACCTTGTGGGTGAGATCGTTATCACAGAATCAATGGTAACATCATCTCCTGTTCTCAATCAGCTTCCTCAGGAAGAAATGGACAGCTTCCTTAAGTCCGCAAGACAGCTTCGTAAGTTAACAGATGATCTTCAGGACATCTCAATGTCTCTCCGAATGGTATCCATCTCCGGTGTTTTCCAGAAGATGAGCCGTATCGTAAGAGATATGAAGACAAAGCTCAACAAGGACGTACGTCTCACTGTAATCGGTGAAGATACCGAAGTTGACAAGACCATCGTTGATGCGATTCAGGATCCTATCATGCACATCGTGCGTAACTCCATGGATCATGGTATAGAAGAAACCGCTCAGGAGCGTATAGCTGCCGGAAAGGATCCTCAGGGTGAGCTTATCCTTTCAGCTACTCACACCTCCAGTGAGGTCGTTATAGAAGTTAAGGATGACGGTTATGGAATGGATCCCGACAAGCTTCTTCAAAAAGGAGAAGAGCGAGGCCTTCTTGTAAAGCCAAAGGATCAGTACTCCAAGAAGGAAGCCCTTGGTCTCATCATGTTACCGGGCTTCTCAACCAACAAGCAGGTTACCGAATATTCAGGTCGTGGCGTTGGTATGGACGTAGTTAAAAAGAATCTCGAGTCCGTAGGTGGTACACTGAGTATCGATTCAGATTTTGGAAAGGGAACCACCATGACCATGAAGATTCCTCTCACACTTTCAATCGTTGATGGTATGAAGGTTGCTGTAGGTGATACGACATTCACTATCCCTATCGCCAACATCAGATCTTCCTTCAAGATCGATAATGCCGAGATCATACGTGATGAAAACGGAAATGAAATGATAGACCGTGACGGAGAGTTCTATCCTATCGTTAAGCTCAATGAATTCTATAACATTCATGGAAAGCATGACGAGGATATGACCGAAGGCATCATGGTCTGGGTAGAATACGGCGAAAAGAGCTGCTGCCTGTATGCAGATGAGCTTATAGGTGAACAGCAGGTGGTTGTTAAGCCGCTTCCTCAGTTTGTTTCGATCTTTGATCTGAAGTCACGAGGCATAAGCGGATGTACGATTCTCGGTGATGGCACCATCAGTATCATTCTTGACGTACTTGGCGTATACAATGCAGCCATCGAAAATAACTGAGAGGAGGAGTATACATGTCAGAAGAAATGAATACACAGGCAGCTACTACCGAAGAAGTAAAAGTAGACGATCCTAAGAACTTACAGCGTTGCCTTACTTTTGAATCAGGCGACTTGATCATGTATATGAGCACGGATTATGTTACCGAGATCATTACAGACCAGTACATAACCACTCTCCCGCTTGTTCCTGAATATGTAAAGGGAATCATCAATCTGAGAGGTTCCGTACTTGCAGTCGTAGACATTCGTCTTCTTATGGGACTCGGAGCTACAGAGTATACAAGTAAAACCTGTATCATTATTTTAAATATCGAAAATGTACCTATCGGAATTGTTGTTGACAATGTACGTCAGGTGGTTGATATCGACCTTGACACCGTTAAGCCTATTCCAATGAAGCGTCAGAAGAAGCTTCTTAACGGAATGCTCAATATGGATGACGGCACCGTTGCAATGTCATTTGATTGCGATGCACTTATCAATGCTAATGTCTTATAGTAACAATCGGCAGCTATCCGGGCAAAACCGGATAGCTTTTTGCCATATAAAGGGGAACTCATAATGGTCACATTAACAGATGAAGATTTTAACCGTCTATACAAGTATATACAAACAAACTACGGCATCGATCTCAGTAAGAAAAAGCAGCTCATAGTGAGCCGTCTTTCCAACACTCTCACTGCAGATGGTTATGAAAGCTTCCATGATTTTGTGGAGCTTATATTAAGCGGCAGGGATCAGGAATCAACTGTTTCCATGCTTAACAAGCTGACTACCAATTACACCTATTTCCTGCGCGAAAAAGAGCATTTTGATTTTCTGTGGAATACCATTCTTCCGGAGATAAAGAAAAAGCACGCAATGGACAAGGCAGTGTATATATGGAGTGCAGGCTGCTCCTCCGGAGAAGAGCCTTATACCATCATGATGTATCTTCTGGAGTTTTTTGGTCCCGAAGCCTCAAAATGGGATCTTCGCATCCTGGCCAGTGACATTTCCCAGAATATACTGAACTCAGCTATGAATCCAACCTACGGCGAGGACAGTTTATCAAAGCTTCCTCCCGCATGGCAGAAAAAGTATTTTATAAAACAACCGGACGGTAACTACACCATAGCTCCTGTCATAAAGAATAATGTTGTCTTTAGGACCTTTAACCTGATGAATCCCATAAAATGGAAGCACAGCTTTGATCTCATCTTCTGCCGTAACGTTATGATCTATTTTGATCAGCCCACAAAGGATGCTCTGGTCAAGCGTTTTTACGATTACACTGACCCTGAGGGTTACCTTTTTATAGGCCATTCCGAGGGTCTCAATAAGGCAAATTGTCCATACAAGTATTTGATGCCTGCGATTTACCAAAAGGTTTAACTAAAGGGATTTTTTTGTGATATACTTAAATTGACTTAATGTTTTACATGAGCTGAGAATATCGTCAACCCATGCACATCATTAACAAATCATCATAAAGGGGTTGTGTTATATGGCTTTAAAGGAAAAGATAAAGGTATTTGTTGTAGATGATTCCGCTCTGTATCGTAGTTTTCTCATGAACAATATCGCAGTTGACGATCGTTTTGCCATCGTTGGCCATGCAGTTGATGCCTTCGATGCAGCGAAAAAGATACCCGAAGTCAAACCTGATGTTGTCACACTTGATATAGAGATGCCCGGAATGTCCGGGATAGATTTTCTGAAAGAACTTCTGCCTAAGTATCCGGTTCCCGTGATACTTGTTTCGACCCTCAATATCCGTGTATTCGATGCTTTGGCTGCAGGTGCAGTAGATTACGTACATAAACCGGATTTCAATGACCAGAATGCTTCAGTATCTTTTGTAGAAAGACTGAGAAGCAAGCTCTACATTGCATCCTTTTCAAAGGTACGTATGCCCCAGCAGGCTCATCCTGAATCCGGAAAAGCCATTACCGTATCACAAAATAATCTTATGAAGGAAACATCAGGGAATCTAAAGGTACCAACAGGTGCCGCACAGAAGATAATTGCCATAGGCGCATCTACAGGCGGCACGGAAGCTATCCTCAGTGTTGTACGAAACTTCCCGGCTGATATGCCCGGTGTAGTCATTACCCAGCATATGCCGGCGGGATTCACCACAATGTACGCTGAACGTTTGAACCGTATATGCAAGATGGAGGTTCTGGAAGCAAAAAACGGCGATCATGTAAAGCAGGGTCGTATGCTTCTGGCTCCGGGCGGATATCAGATGAGAGTCCAGAAAATGGGCAGCGGATATACAGTCAGTGTCACACAGGAAGATAAGGTCAACGGACATGCTCCTTCAGTAGATGTCCTTTTCAATTCTGTAGCCCAGAATGTTCGTGAAAATGCTCTTGGTGTCATACTTACAGGCATGGGTGCCGATGGTGCTGCGGGACTTCTCAGAATGAGAAAGAACGGAGCTTTCACCATAGGACAGGATAAGGAATCCTGCGTAGTTTACGGTATGCCTATGGAAGCATATAAGATCGGCGCTGTATGTCAGCAGGCATCGCTTTTGAACATTCCTTCACTCATTTATAAACAGCTTGGTATAACCAGGTGAGATAAATCAGGCAGGGGAAGATGAGCACACAGACCGCTAACAAAAGTACAAATACATGGGACGGTCTGAATTATGACCGTAAGGAAACATTTGTAGCCGGCAGCGCGGCTGCCGGTAGTTCAGGTGCGCATAAAACCCTGAGGGAACGTTTTAAGGATTTCCGCAGATCCACCCGTAATTATATAGATGCCCGGAAGGCTGAAAACCAGAACCTGAAAGCAAATCTCACAGAGGAAGAGATTTTTCTTGGACATGTCCTTCGGGCGGGGATAGCATTATCTGCCCTGACTCTGTCCCTGAGCACTGCATATATGGTTCACCCTTATACAGCTCAGGATGTTGTGGATGTGGGCAAAACCTCTATTCAGTCCGTCGATAAAACTGTTCGTATGCCTTACGATACCTACAGGGAATATTCCACCTTAATAGATGCCGATGACGCCGCAAAACAGGCACTTATGGCACAACAAAGGGCTGATATGGCAGCTCAGGAACAGATACAGTCACATCTCTCCTCTTCCGGCGCTGAAGGTAATCCAAAGATTTACGCAGCGGATGCCAACGGTAACCTGATGGAGATGCTCCTGCCGGAGACTCTTCATTATGTGTACAATGACTACAACTCCGTTCTTGACACTGCGCTGGGTTCAATGCTTTATTTCTGCCAGAGTGACAGCCATTGGAAGGACTACAGGATCGCAGGGGTTGACCGTATGGGCGCCTATGGCTGTGGTCCGGTAACCATTTCCATGCTGGTAAACAGCTTTGCGAAAACAGATACTCCCATTACTCCGGTAGAGGTTGCCGACTGGGCGGTTGAGAATAAACTCTATGCCATTCACGGAGGCAGTTATCACAGTCTCATTCCCGAGGCTCTGGAGCATTATGGTCTGAACTGTACTTCAGTCACGGATCGCACTGCCGAAAATGTGACAGAGCTTCTGAAGTCAGGACACGTGCTTATAGCTCTTATGGGAAAGGGTTCTCTTACAGATGCCGGTCACTTTGTGGTCATCACTCAGCTGACTTCTGACGGAAATGTCATGATCGCAGATCCTGCCAAGTTTGGCAACTGCCAGAAAACCTGGTCTCTGGAACAGATTCTGAAAGAACTGAAGGCAGCTTATGACGGCGGCGGACCGCTGTGGGCGGTGTCGACGGGAAGTGTTTAATTAATATCCATGAGTTGTTTTAGGAAGAGCGCAGGCTCTTCCTTTTTAATCATCTTACTATTTTGTACATAATAAAACAGTGTAGAAGTCTAGTCTCGAGATGACCTCTACACTGTTTTTTTCTTAAATATCTGATACCTTATAGTAAAAAATCCATCCGGCGACATCGACTACTTAGGCATCGCTGCTATTACATTTTCTTCATCAAATAATGCCAACATCATGTCCATGATATCATCTCCTTCATTAATTATGAGTTTGCAACTTTTCTCCTTGGATTTCTTCTCTCTGCTGCTTTCTTTTAATCAGCCTATATCGAATCTCTTTTGGTATCTGTCTTCCTGTTCCAAGAAAAAATATCGCTTTATGTACATCTTTTCTTTCATCATTTTCTTCTGACTCCCCATCAAAAGCCATAAGATCTATTCCAAGTTCCTCTGCCTCATCATACATCTTTTTTCTTTCCGTTATTTCTTTATCTGTAGGCTGTGTAAACTCGCGGTTTCTCATATCAATCACCTCCCAGAGATTCTTCATCAAATTCCAACAAAGATACAGTTTTAACTTTTTCTATTGTATCATATGTGATTTTTTTAGTTTTTCTTGTTTGTTGGGCAAATATCTTTCCAAATGCATTCATACTTTTCTCACTTTTATTATATTATGTGACCAGTTATTTTGCCAATCATATAAACCAGATTGGATAACATTCCATATCTTTTGATTTCATACACCATAACACAACATAAACTGTTTTCATATTGTCTAATTTCCGACTATATGAACAGCATAAGAACCAAAAAAGTTCTTTCCATCATTGATACAGTGTAGTCATTTTGATGAACCGGCACTTATAAATACTCTGATTATTAACGATATTAATTATTATGAATAGTATAGGTGATGCCAATGAAAGTATTCTATATTGATGTCGTAAGCTTCTGTGCCGATGATTTCATTGATTCATTGCTGAAGTACAGGCTTCACGGAAAGAAAACCAAAATCTTTAAATATGCTTACTCCAATGACGGAAAATGGAGTGATCCCGAAAAAGAATCAGACATGCTTAAAAGTATAAAGAAGGAATCTCCGGATCTTGCCTTTTCCTTTAATTACTACCCCCTGGTTTCTAAGGTATGCCAGAAAGCAGGTCTCAAGTATATTTCATGGGTTTATGATAATCCTCAGGTGGCTTTATATCACTATACGCTTGTGAATAGCTGTAATGAGGTCTTTCTCTTTGATTCCGAAATGTATGAAACCTTCGCTTCCCAGGGAATAAAAACAGTTCATTTTATGCCACTTGCAGCGTCGACAGAAAGACTTGATACATATGCTTTGAATTCCGGCAATGAAGCTCTGTATAGATCAAAGATATCCTTCGTGGGTTCTCTTTACACAGAAGAGCATAATTTCTATGAACGAATGCTGACAAAGCTTGACCCCTATGTTCACGGCTATCTCGAGGGATTGATGAAATCCCAAATGCAGATACATGGATACAATTTTATAGAAAGTTCCCTCACAGAGACGCTCCTTGAAAAGATGTATGCCGCACTTCCTCTTGAACCACATAAAGAAAGTGTAGAAACAAAAAGCTATCTGTACGCAGATTATGTAATAAACAGGAGGATAACAGGAATTGAAAGAGTTGAACTCCTGAAGAAGCTCGCCGAAAAATATACTGTTGATCTTTATACAAAGGACACATCTTTTTCCGCCCCCGGGATAAGAAACCATGGCATTGTATCGTATTACCGGGATATGCCCCATGTTTTTAAAGGATCTGATGTAAACCTCAATATCAGTCTAAGAAGTATAAAAAAGGGAATACCCTTAAGATGCTTTGATATCATGGGCTCCGGAGGATTTCTTTTAAGTAATTACCAGGAGGATTTCCTAAGATTTTTTGAGCCGGATGTAGACTTTGTATTCTATGAGTCACAAAGCGATCTTGTGAACAAGGTTAGTCATTATCTCCTTCATGAAGACGAAAGAAAAACCATAGCTGAAAGCGCCTATAAAAAGATAAAGAATTATCATACCTTTGATATAAGAGTTGAACAGCTGCTGAAGGAAGCCGGAATAACATAATTTATACTTAAGGAGATCATAATGAAGGTTCTTCATCTAAATATAAAAACTTTCTTTGCAAATATGGACATGCTTGAAGCCTTTGAACAGTACAGGGATTCAAATGGATGTCCTCTTGAGATCATCAAGTATGACTACAAATACGATCCCGACAAGGCACGAAATGATCCGGATTTTGAAGAACGTTTTTTTAATGACCTGAGAAAATATCGTCCTGATTTCGTTTTTTCTTTTAATTTTCTGCCTGTCATTTCGAAGGTTTGCAATAAAGAAGGTATCATCTATGTTTCTTGGATTTATGATAATCCTGAAATCTTTCTCTACAATTACAATATGAAAAATCCATGTAACATAGTTTTGATGTTCGACTCTAAACAATATATGGAGTTTATGGAAGGTGGAATAAAAAATGTGCATTACCTCCCACTTGCCGCTTCCACAAAAAGACTTGATTCCATCATCCCGACTGGTACTGATAAGAAGAAATATTCTGCAGATATTTCTTTTGTTGGCTCACTTTATACGGAACGGAAACAGTATTATGAGGAGATCGCTCCAAAGCTTGATCCCTATACTCTCGGGTATATCGATGGGATCATAAACAGTCAGCTGCAGGTAGACGGTGTGAATTTTGTAGAAGAATGCCTGACTCCGGACATTACTCAAAAGATACAGAAAGCAAGTAACATATATCCTTATCCTGACAGTATAGAAACCCTTGAATATCTTTATGCTAATTACATCATAAACAGGCAGATCACAATAATCGAGCGAAAGGAACTCCTTACTCTCATAGGAGCTCATCACCCTTTAAAGCTATATACTTATAAGCAAAATAACTCTTTTTCGCCAAAGGGCGTCCATAACATGGGGCCCGCCAACTATTTTACGGAAATGCCACTTGTATTTAAGCTAAGCAAAATAAATCTGAACATTACCTTAAGAAGCATTCAGCATGCCATACCTCTCAGAGTTTTTGACATTTTAGGCTCAGGTGGTTTTCTGTTGTCTAATTTCCAGCGTGATCTTCAGTACCATTTTGTTCCAGGAGAGGATTTTGTTTATTATGAGAGCAGAAAAGATCTCCTCGACAAGATAGATTACTATCTTGTCAATGAAAATGAACGGATGGATATCGCAAGGAATGCTCACAGAAAGATAAAAGAACAGCATACATTTAACGTAAGAGTTAAAGAAATAATTGATTTAGTCAAAGTACATACTCTCAGTCCCTCAAGTTAGACCATCAAACCTTCCGCTCCATAAGTCAACTGTTTTCTTCATTAAAATAAACACTTATAAATACCACAGATAATAACGATATTAACTATCATGGATCTGTCTGTATCCGATCAATGACTTTTACTATGAGGTAGTCAATGAGAATCATTTTATTTTACTCAGGAATAGAATCCTTCAATTATTTTACAGATGAGATAAATAAAGAACTGCATTTTTCTGGTCACGAAACCTTTATTCTTGATCTGAGAAATGCTAATGATACTCCGGGGCATAGCATTAAAGACCTTTACAAATTTGCAAAGTCCCCGGTTGATGCCGCCATAGGTTATGATCAGATGCCTGTGACCGGTTCTGCCTATGTTGAACTTTGGAATGAACTTCAGATTCCGGTGATCTCTATATTTGTGGATCCTCCATTCAGATTCGGAGACTACAACAGGATTTTACCAAAAAGTTATCTCAGATTCTGCTGTGATATTGAGCATGTCACCTGGTGCAGACGTTTTTGTTCCGATACCATCCGGAATGTCTACTTCCTTCCTCATGGGGCTACTGTTCCTGACAACGAACCACCCACCTTTGAAAACAAAAAATATGACATATTGTTTTCAGCCACCTACTACAAGCCTGAAAATTATATAAAAGTCATAAGAGAAAAATATTCCGGTGCGGTACAGAAGCTTTTGCTTTATGCTGTGGATTTTATGAGAGCCAACGCATCTTCCTCTTTTCCCACAGCCATTGACAGGATCTTGTCCTACGAAGATTACAATGCTGACGATCTGACCAGGTTGTCTGTTATGGAATCCGGAGAAGAAGCCGACTGGTATATCAGGATGTACTATAGAGAGAAGGTTATTAATTCTGTACTTGAATCCGGCCGAGATCTCCATGTTTTAGGCCGGGGATGGGAAAACTATCCTCAGTATGCTCATCCACATTTTCACCATATTTCAGATAGGATTTCTTTTGCCGACTCCCTTGATATCATGGCGGATGCAAGGATCAATCTTAATGTGATGCCCTGGTTCAAAGATGGCACACATGAACGAGTGTTCAACACACTGCTTCGTCATTCCATACCATTGACAGATTCCAGTACTTATTTAAAAGAAAATTTCATTAACAGAAATTCCATATATTATTACGAACTAACTAAGCTAAACATGATTCCCGAAATCATTGATGATATTCTGAAGGATCCCATAAAAGCGAAGCTTTTAATTTTAAATGGTATTTCCATTGTCAATGAAAACTATACCTGGGATAAAATAGTGAAAAATATTCTGACTGCTGTAAATGCCTTCAAGTCTGAAACAGAGGAGTAAAATCGCTGTCAAAGTCTGTCCTCATATATAAAACTGCCGATAAGCACTCTGCTGCTTACCGGCAGTCACTTTATTATGAATAACCACATTGAAGCTACATTAAAGCTTAACATCCTTAAAGTCCTCAAGGAGCCTTTCGAGATACAGCTCGTCTTTAGAGGCTCTAATCACATCCTCTCCACGATGATTCTCCATTAAATAGATTAATTATGTCTTTTCTGCTCTTCCGCTCAATATTAGCATCATGATTTTTCATTAAGGTTTCTTCGTCAAATAATGATAACATCATATCCATAATTTCCTCCTTCTCCTGATCAAGATATTCTTTCAACACTTCTTTATTCCGACAGACCCTAATTGTCTCCTCTACAGCTTTACTTGTTCGTCCGCAGAGCCTTATCTGCTCATTAAAGACATGACAGAACCTCACGTACTGGTTAATGATATCTCCCTGTGCTCCGTCATAAAGTATTTTAATCTCACATTCAACTCAAATATTTTCTCCTTCGAAAAAGCTTTCCCTTAGTGTTAGCTTTTCAGGATTGTGTCCCTTTATGTCTCCTGTATAAATAACATAAAGCTCTGGCACGGGTAATGTAACCTTATCTTAATTCATATTGTCTAAATTCCGACTATATGTTCAATACATAAGCCCAATAAACTAATTACTATGACCAAGAAAGATTAGGACTACACTTATATATCTCTCATCTTTAAACGATATAAATGATTATGAAGATACCTGCATTTGTTACAATATACGTCAGAAAACCTCCAAATCCTGTGAAGTGCAAAACTAACACTTTAAACTTTTGGAAGCTATTGTACAATTGATATTGATAAAATATATGATTTGATCAATCCATTAGTACATCCTTATATATCAAAGTATCTGAAAGGCTGTATGGATTTTGTTCTTACTGACTGGCAGCGTGATTGTCGTCCTGTCAGGATTACTGATGATGCAGTTACATGGATTTTTTATGTCGTATGCCAAAAGACTGCTGATCTAAGTTGTTCACATATATTATAAATATTAATTAACTTTCAATAGCATTGACAGCATAATGTTTTAATGAAAGATTTACTAAGTACTGGAACTTAATGGTATAAATTAATGAAAACTATCCTGTTATGTAATATATTCAAACATTACACTACAAAAAGTATAAAAAAGGCTTTTGAAAGTTCAGGCTATAAGATTGAAGAAAAGAATTACTATACACCGGATGATTTCTATCATGATGAAAAGCTTGAAAGCCTGATTCAGAACGATATAAAATCCACTCACTATGATTTTATTTTCACTGTAAACTATAGTCCAATTATTTCTTCAATTTGCTATAAGAACAACCTTAAGTATGTTTCCTGGACTTATGATACACCGATGAATCTTCCTTCTCAGGAAACAATGAATAATCCTACAAATTATATTTTCATATTTGATCACGGAGAATACTTAAAGTATATGGAAGAAGGTCTTGAAACTGTTCATTATCTTCCTTTAGCCACGGATTTTGAAACACCACCCTGCTTAAACGATAACGATAACTATAGCTATGACGTTTCTCTTCTTGGAAATTTATACAGATCTACATACCCTGAGCTTAGAAAAAAGCTTAATGAATATCAAACAGGTTTTCTGGACGGCATCATTAAGGCACAACGTAAAATATATGGCAGCTATTTTATTCCGGACCTGTTGAAACATCAGAATTCCGTAGTTGAGACTATAAATAAAGCAACAGGTTTTGATCTCACGCCTGAACAGCTCTCATATTCACTGGCTTCATATATCACGTACATGGATCGATTGTCTCTTCTTTCTATACTGAGTACCCGCTTCAACACTGCTCTCGTGACCGGTTCTATAACTGAATATGAAAAAAATATTATGCCGAAGCTGACAGTTCTCCCCAAAATGGATTACAACAAGGAAATGCCATGTTTTTTCAGAGTATCAAAGATCAATTTAAACCCTCCCTTCAGGGCCGTCTGGTCAGCCATTCCTCAAAGGGCTCTTGATATAATGGGTTCTGGAGGATTTTTATTGTCCGGATACACAGAAGAACTATCATACTACTTTGAGAATGGCAGAGAGCTTGTACTATATGATTCCATAGAGGATGCTGCAGCTAAGGCAGACTTCTATTTAAAGCATGATGATTTAAGAGTCAAAATCAGAAGAGCAGGAACTGAAAAAGTCCAAAAAGATTTTACATACACAGACAGAATTGAAAAAATAATAAATACAATAGAAGGTAATGTCTGATTTAATTGTACAAAAATTTACGTTTATTTCCACACTACTATCCTTTTTTTCCAAATCGCACTACTATTGCATTGATCAGACACAGTTTAATATATTAAACCTATTTTAATATAGCGCCTTATCCATATTTCAGAGGTAAAAATATCACCAATATAATTGTTAGAACAATGTCGGAGAAAAAAATTGTTTAATAAATTTTTTCACTAAACAATGGATCATTTCCCTAAAAAAATATCCAGATATCTATGTTAAGATTGTAAATGT
Source organism: Oribacterium sp. (assembly GCA_017940955.1). The sequence goes on along the minus strand of JAGAXP010000190.1, from coordinate 11,050 downwards.
AGATACTTATGATGGTAAAGATAATGAATTAGACAGCATTATTGAAAGTAATAATTGCTGCATGTTATGCTACAATTGTTGTGGTATTCCTTTTACATATGGCAATAATCAAAATGTATGGGAATCTCATGATATTCCTGTATATACTTTTCTTTTGGATCATCCTCGAAACTTTTATGATATTCTGGAGAATCCTATTGGTAATTTACATGTAATATGCCTTGATGAAATCACGCAGACTTTATAAAAAGGTTTTATCCAAAAGTTAACGAAACTATATTTCTTCCGGATAGCGGAGTAAAGGTTTGTGATGAGATTAAACCATTCTCAGAAAGGGGAATAGATGTTCTTTACTGTGGAAACTGTCAATTTAAATATGATACACTTTTACAGATAAGTTCTTTTCCTGATGGTGGAATCGATATATATCGTAATGCTATAAAATATATTGTTAGTGATCCGACCCTCACAGCAGAAGAAACGGTAGAAAAATATCTTAATGCAGCCGGAATTAAAGCTGATAATGCAATGCTTTACAGATTATTTATAAAAGACAAAATATCAAGGCAAATTGAAGATATCGCAAGAAGAGAATATAAGCTATTAATCATGCATGCCCTCGATGACGCAGGAATTAAAGTAGATATTTATGGAGAAGGATGGGAGGATAACGATAATCCTTTCTCAAATAATATCCGTATTCATGAAAGAGTTTCTCCTTTAGAATGCCATAATCTCATAGGAAATGCCAAAATAGATCTTAGTATCATGCCATGGTTTAAGAAAGGAAGCAGTGAGAAGCCTTTTGCAGGTATGTTAAATGGAGCAGTATGTGTGTCAGACTCCTCAACATATCTTAAAGAAAATTATGTGGACGGAACAGACATTATACTATTTGAACTTGACAATATTGAAAAAGCCGTTAATGATATCCAATGGCTTCTCAGTAATCCGGATGAGGCAGAAATAATAGCACTGAACGGTTATTATCATGCCCTGGATCAGGATGGAACCGATGCAAGAATTCGTCAAACCGTTGAACTGCTTATGAAATGGAGGAACTGAAATCAATGGATACTAACGAATTACGGCAATTTATCCATACCTGTGAATCTTTAGAAACTAATAAAGATCATTATCTTGGCTATATAGAAAACTATAAAAGATTATTGAATACCAGTATATACAGCCATAACCTCGAAGATTTTGAGTTGTTCACAGACGAATACTTCAATTTAAATTCAAAGCTCGAAGACCATCTATTAACATCTGAATTTTTAAAAATCAATCAGATTAAATTTGCATTATTGAATGAGAAAACTTATGCTTTCCCCTTATTTTGGGATGATGTTTATGCCTATGACGAGCTAATACGGAAGTATAACAAAACAGTTTTAATGTTAAGACGACTGCTCTTTGATTTACCTGATATCTTTAAAGACCAAACCTATGATTTTCTTGCCTGCATTTCTCCTTTTATAATTAAAGCTGCCTATGATGACCCAACAAACATACTGGGCATGGAGAAACATATATATGTCATTCTTGCAAAGGAGTGTTTAATAAGGCAAAAGTATAATCATTCGTCTTTATATCTGGAGCTAGCTAAAAGAGTCTGAAAAAACTGTAACCTATAAATATAAAATAATATAACCAGTAGTCATTTCATTCTACAATCTGAGGGGGTCATATGAATAACCAGCAATTCTGCTTTATAATATGTTACAATGATGATCTTTATCTGGAAGAATGTCTGCTCTACATCAGCAATCTTATCATACCTGATGGTTTCACAATTGATATTCTGACAATTAAAGATGCAAAATCAATTACATCAGGATATAACGAAGCCATGAAGGCTTCAGACGCAAAATATAAGATTTATTTGCATCAGGATGTATTTATAGTAAATAAATATTTTCTTATTAATCTTCTTAACATATTTAATTACAATAAACATATTGGAATGGTAGGGATGGTGGGTGCCCCGAAAATCAACGACTCTGCTATCATGTGGAGTTCTCCTCGCATTGGAGGGATATTCACAAGAGAATTCATGAATAAACCATATCTTTCAGAACTATATGAAACACCTGAGACTATAGAAATTGTTTCTGTAATCGATGGTCATCTGATTGCCACCAGTGTGGATATTACATGGAGAGAAGATTTATTTGATGGTTGGGATTTCTATGACCTTTCTCAGAGCATGGAATTCAGAGAACGAGGATATAACATTGTTGTTCCCCCGCAGCATCAACCATGGTGTCTTCATGATGATGGAAATATCTTAAATCTTTATAATTACAATCACTACCGTAAAATATTCATCAAAGAATATATATCAAACTAAATCTTTAATAGAGTTTACTCCATCAAAAATAGACGATACGCCATATTGCATCATATCATTTCTGTATTTATAGCTGTTAAATAATCCAGCTTCTTTATAATTCATATTTTACTTATAAACCTCTTATATTTTTCAAGAAATTCCGACCTTTTTAAAGCATTATAATTAAACCTCTTAAGTCATATTTTTACAGCTTAGCATTTTATTCATTTTCAAAAGACCCTTAATTCCCTTTGTCTAGATTTCTACTATATTTTCAATACATCAGAAAAGCGGTATTGCAATACACAATTAAAGAGTATGACAAGCCTACCTTGACGAGACCTGCAACCCTGTTTTGTTCCTCTTTACTAATTAAATGTTTTCTTCACAAGTATAATAAGCTTCTCCAAAGTCTCACTCGTATCTATAGGTCGATTGAGATAATCAATTATTCCGTTAAGATTGTTCTGATTAATATATCTATTTTTTGAATAATCCGGAAATTCAGCTACTAAAATAGCTCGTATATATTCATAAAACTGATAGGCAGTATCACTTTTTGGGTCATTTTTAGTAAAATTCAATGTTTCTATAAAGGATGACCAAATGATGTAAAACATAATTTCATCTCGGAATTTAGAAAAACAATCCACATCCTTTTTCAACCAATCAAGTAACATGAGCTGTACCGCAGGGTGATCTCCCCGATGATGATATGCTGTATTTGTCACAGTTGAATTCGGATGTATATAATAGTTATAAAAATAATCCGGAAGTATCTCGACACGTCCAGCATATAAGAACAGCGGATATACAAAGAGTGGTTCTTCATAAATCATATGTTCCGGAAACAGGCTTCCGACTGATTTATAAAAATCAGTTCTATATAATTTATCTACACAGCCATAGGTTAAACCTTCTCCCAAAAGAGCTTTTCGCCTTATATCTTCTACTTCAAGATTCAGCGACATTGCTTCTTTATAAACAGTTCTGGGAATTAAATTTCCCTTATCATCACAATACATGCAATTAAATAATACCATGTCAGCATTTGACTCTTCCGCTTTTTGACACAGTGTTTTACATGCATTTTCATTAAGTGTGTCATCAGAATCAAGAAATAAAAAATATTTTCCACTTATATAGGAAAGTGCTATGTTTCTTGCTCCACCCTGACGCATATTATGCTCAAGATGAAGTATGCTCACAGAATCAGGAGCTTCCTTTTCAATTTTTAGCAATTGATTCCAAGTTTTGTTATTGTCATCGGATGCATCATCCACAAAAATAATCTCAATAGAGTCCAGCCCCAGACTCTGTCTTTTTATGGAGTTCCAACAACGTTCTAAGGACGATGAACAATTAAAACAAGGCACTATAACGGAAACCAATTTATTATTATTCCTGATCATCTCATTCTCTTCTTTCATAGCTGTCAAAATATCACATAGGATTCTTTATCATCTAAATTCACATTACTTTAGTCGCACTTGATTTCTGTTTATTAAGTGCGCATTCTTCAAACAATTTTAGTATATCATCAGACCAGGTTTCTTTTAACAAAAGATTACTAAACCATCATGCGTTTTTTTCATAAACCTTTACACAACATAAATCGTTGTTATATCTTCTATATTCCGACTATAGGTACACAGAAGAAACATGAAACAGTATTTTCTTGTCTGGTAACAAAGTAGCTCTTTTATCAACTCACCCTTATAAATCCTTCAATTTTAAACGATATTACTTATTATGGATGAATTAATGTTTTAGGGGGTGATTTTTTAATGAATGCTATTTTAGAATTAATAGAAAACAATCTTTGGGATGAAGCATTAAAACAGTTCATTTATCATACAGAGAATAAAAAACCTACCGATTCATCCTGTATTATTGGTGCAACCATAATGGAGCACTATGGTAAATATGATTCTATGTTTGAATTCATCAGAGGAGGATTAAAACTTAATCCGTACAATTATGAGTTATATTTACTTTTGGGAAATTATTACAGTACAAGAAATAAAATACAAGCTTATCTTTCCTACGAAAATGCTTTGTATCATTGTATAAATTCAGGCATTGATGAAGATCGTAACACCTTAGAACAACTGCTTAAGAATACAGATATTTCATCTTTAGTATTTGCAAAAAGGGTATCCTTTGTAATCCTGTCATATAACACCTTGGATTATACAAAGGCTTGTATTGAAAGTATCCGTACTACCTGTTATTCACAGTGCTATGAAATCATTGTGATTGATAACGCATCTAATGACGGAAGTGTTGAATGGTTATCAGAACAACAAGATATAATCCTTATTAAAAACTCTGAGAATGTAGGTTTTCCTGCAGGATGTAATCAGGGTATTAACGCAGCAAATGCGGATAATGATATCTTCCTGCTCAACAATGACACAATTCTACTTCCAAATTCACTCTTTTGGCTAAGAATAGGGTTATACAATGGTGAAAATGTAGGTGCGACAGGAGCAGTCACAAATTATGCCGCAAATGGTCAGATTGTTGGAGGACATTATGATACAGTTGAAGATTATATTCACTTTGGAACAGGCATCAATGTTCCTGACGTAAATCCGTATGAAGAAAAAACTTTTCTGGTCATGTTTGCCATGCTCATTAAGCGTAAGTGTCTAAATATGGTTGGTTTACTTGATGAACTATATACTCCAGGTAATTTCGAAGACAATGATTATGGTCTTAGGATTATGCAGAATAGCTATAAATGTATCCTCTGCCATAATAGCTATATATATCATTTTGGATCAAGAAGTTTCGGAAAGAATATCAGACATTATACTGACATATACTACACCAACCGAGAGAAGTTTAAAAACAAATGGGGGTTTTATGACGACTATTATACCCATGCACGTCTTGACGTTATAAGTTTAATTAACTTTAAATCGTCTGATGAATTCAGCGTTTTGGAAGTCGGATGTGGTTTAGGTGAAACACTTGCAAAAATCAAGTACAACTTTCCAAATGCATCGGTCAGCGGTATTGAAATAGTAGATAATATAGCTTCATTGGGAAATAACCGTTTTGATATAATCTCCGGAGATATAGAGACCATGTCACTTAATAAAAAATATGATATTATTTTGTTCCCAGATGTTCTTGAACATTTAAGATATCCTGAAAACATTCTTGTGTCTGTAAAAAATAATCTAAAAACTAATGGTTATATCATATCAAGTATTCCTAACTTAATGAATGCGTCAATAATATACGGTTTATTGCATGGATTTTTCACTTATCAGGATGCCGGTATTCTTGATAACACACATCTGCGATTTTTCACACTACATGAAATATATGGCATGTTTGACAGAGCCGGATACGAGATTTCTCATGTAGAGGCAAGCGTATCACCTAAAGAATCAACTGATTCCTATAAAGATTTTTTCAATCAGCTGTTATCAATAAACGGAATGGCACCGAAAGAACAATTTGATGCTTATCAATATTTAGTCAGAGCAACACCAAAGTCTTAAATTCACATCGAGGATTTTGTTTATAATGAATATTTCAAATTATATTAAAAGAATTGACAGAGATGATGTTTCAATACATTTACCCCCTCTGATATTAGCAGATACTACTGAACACCCTGAAGGAGTCCTTCTCATCTCACACGAACTAACACTAAGCGGTGCACCTATTCAACTGTATATGCTGGCTAAAGCACTAATTGATCTTAAGTATCAACCTATTGTTTATTCCTTATCTGAGGGCAATCTTATAGATGATTATATAAAAATCAACGTCCCTGTCATTTGTGGAATGAGTCCGGCCGAATCAGCAGAATGGGTAAATGAATTGGTCAGAGACTTCAAATATATTTTTGTTAATACTCTACCCATGGCTCCATTTGTAAGGTACTTATCCTTCGACACCAGACGTATTTTCTGGTGGATACATGAGAGTTCCTATTTATTCAAAGATAAGTATTGTACAGATATCCCAAAATCCTCCGGTTTAAGAATTCTTGCAGTAAGCGAAGTATGTTCAAATCATATTAGAAAATATCTGAACTTAGATTCTACACTATTCAATATATGTATAGAAGATCAGAAAGCTTCTTATAAACGATCCTCTGATAAAACCATATTTTTATGGGCTGGAATTTTAGATTATAATAAGGCCCCTGAAATACTTTTACAAGCCATTATAAGTCTTCCAGAAAACTATACCGGGAAATCTGAGTTCATCATTGTTGGCCAAACTCATCATAATCATGAAAATGAATACGCCAATTTAGTTAAAGAAATTGCATCAAAGTTACCCAATACCAGATTCATAGATACTATGAATCACAATGAATTTTTAAAATTGTTGGATACGGTGGATTCGATTGTCGTAACTTCTAAGGAAGAGACAATGAGCGCCGTTGCGGTGGAAGGACTCATGAAAGGTAAAGTAGTTGTTTGTACCGAAGGATGTGGGGTTGCTAAGCATATTGAAACAATGAAAAACGGTTTCGTTTTCCCAGTGTGTAACTCTCAAAGGTTATCAGAAATTCTTAAAATAATCATCGACAATAATGATAATCTTGATTTCTTAAGATTAGCTGGCAGAAAAACCTACGAAGCCACTTTTACATATGACGTTTTTAAACAAAATTTAGAGAAACTATTAACTAAATACATCTAAATTAACTATTACGGAGCATCATGAAAGTTTTTCATCTTAATATAAAAACATTCTTTGCAAATATAGATATTTTGCAGCTTTTAAGCAATATAAAGATTCTAACGGTAATCTGTTAGATATTCTCAGGTTTGACTATAGATATACTTTTAAAGTGAGCGTTAAAGAAATTATTGAGATTGTAAATAATCATTAAAATAAAATTACATAATGATTTTAGATGTAGATATATTTATCACAATCGTACCCAAACAGGAAGGATAATAACCAATATGATATTTCCTGATAGTTTTTTCGAAGACGAGGTCCGGGAGGGCTTCTTTGTTACAAGTATGATGAAGCGTTGCTGGGCTGCTCAGCTTCAGGTTCTTGAAGATGTGGATACTCTTTGTCAAAAATATAATATAAAGTATTATGGTGATTGCGGAACTCTGATAGGCGCTGTGCGCCATAGTGGCTTCATCCCCTGGGATGATGATCTCGATATATGCATGCTGAGAGAGGATTATGAACTGTTTTTAGAGCATGCCCATGAGCTTCCTGAAAACTATTCCATTCTAAATTGGCATGAAAGAGATGACTGGAATGAAGCATTTGCACGAATTGTCAATACAGACCGTATACGATTCGATACAGAATTCATGGAATACTTTCATGGATTTCCCTACTCTGCAGGATTGGACATATTTATACTGGACTATATGTATAAAGACCCGGAATTGGAAGAAGAACGTCGTGCTCGTGCCGGGATGTATATGCAGGTAGCCAATATGGCTCAGGTAAAGCTTGATGATGAGTGTAAAGAACTGATTTCTTCTGTTGAAAAGATATGTGAAGTAAAGATCGACTACAGTAAACCCGTTCACAAACAGCTTCGTAAGCTTGCCGAGGACTCCATAACTGAGGTCAAGAGAAATGATGCTGACAAGGTATGCTTTATGGCAGCATGGATTGAATACCGCTCCTGCTTTTGGGATAAGAAGTTTTGTGATCGGATGATGCGTGTCCCCTTTGAAAATACTACCATTCCCATCCCTGTTGCATATGATCCCATCCTCAAAGCTCATTATGGAGATTACATGAAGGTTAACCGTACCGGAGGAGCACATGATTATCCATGTTACTCAAAACAGGAAAAAGTTCTTACTGAAAAATACGGATGGAAATCCTGGGATTATAAATGGAACAGTCAGGAATTGTCTTTAGGAAGCAGACTGCGTGAAGAAAAGAAACAACAGACCGAAGCTATAGTAAATAAAATTCAAAAAATAGAGAGCATGATCGCTTCAGCCCCGGAAATATATGGCGGATTACAGGCGCAGGTTGATATGTTGAAGCTTAACTTTGGTATTTCTGGCAGTGGCACCGATAAGGATGAGGTTGTATTTCTGACTCTCGGACCTGAATACTGGAAAAACTTCTCATACTTCTATAAAAAGGAGCATGAAAAAGCCGGTACAGATGTGTTTGTTATTCCCATTTCTTATTTTGATACGGCAATAAATGGTGATGTTTTAAAAACCCATTATATAACAGAAGGATATGATATCCCCATAACCCTATATAATGAATATGACCTTAGTAAACGACATCCGAAACGTATATATATCCAGTGCCCCTATGATTACATCAATCCTGCCATGAGTGTACATTCCGCATTCTACAGTGAGGAGCTTTTGAAATGTACGGATGAACTCATTTATGTTCCCATGTATGACATAAAGGAATTCAATTCAGATGACGCAAAATCAGCTTATGGACTGAACTTTACTGCAAAAACCCCTGTAGTACTTCATGCAGATAAAATATATCTCCCTACAGAAAGACTGAAGGAAGAATATATAAAAGCATTGATCAGCTTCTCTGAAGGGGAGACGGATGAAGCTTATTGGGATACGAAGATAACAGTTGAAGATTATATGAAGGAATATGAAGCCGGTACTGCCTCTCATAAAGAAAAGAAGACGATTCTTTACTATTCAAATGTGGCACCTATGGCTATTTACGGAGAAAAAGCCTTGGAAAAGATCCGTTCTTCCTTGGAGCTTCTAAAAGCATCATCGGACAGACTTCATGTAATCTGGCTTATATCCTCCAACATGAAGGAGGTTCTTGATTCTCCTTCATGTCATGGCGGAAGTAAGCTTTATGCTAGATTCATCAATGTAGTCCAATGCTTTAAAAAAGAAGGCTGGGGTATGTTTTCCGATGATATATCGGATATCGATCTTGATAGTGTCGATGCTTACGCCGGTAACCCAAGTCCTTATGCTCATTATCTAAGTTATCATAAAAAACCGGTAATGATACTTAAGGACTTTGATGATTAGGCATACTTCTTACGAGAACATCCTCTATAGTTTATGGAAAAAAATCTAAGATCAATATATTTAAAGTGTGTGACGATCGTCACACACTTTTTGATATAACTGCTTTTTCTTTGTCATCAAGTAAGTTGTATATATGCTCTTTTACTCCTCCCAAATCCGATTCCACGGAGGCCTTATACAGCAAAAGCTTGTCCAAAGGCTGTGAAAGATCATATACTTTTTCCAGATAATCTATCACCATATGATCCGGAACCTTTGAAAGAGAAAAAGCTTTAAGCAATGTTTTAAGCGCTAAATACTCTTTTTTATTACTTCTTAATACGCTGCCTTCTACTGCTACTGCCCCCTTTATATCTCCGGTTTCCAGAAATATATGTCCATATTGAGCGTATGCAAGAGCCAGCTTATCTGCCCATAATTCCGAATACTTTCCGTTTTGTGCTTTAAATTTTTCAAAGGCCTCCCTATAGTAACCTGCTGCTGTTTTATAATCTTTGATATTATAAAAGTATAATCCGGTATAGTAGATGAAATTACTGTTATCAGGCATTTTTTCTTCTGCAATACTGCATATATCCTTGACTTCCGAGGTTCTGTTTTCCAGACTTAAAAGTATGATAAGCTTTGTAAAGGTTGTAGCTGTCCTTGCATCCTTCCTATCTACCTTTTTGGGGAGCTGATTAATAGCTTCCCGGTAATAGTAAATGGCTTTATCATTATCATCAAAGGCATAATCGTCAGCGATATATCCTAGTATCTCCGGATCATTTCTGTTCACTTCCAGTTCTTTTAAAAGTAATTTTAAATTACGCTCTCTTTTATTTTTACTATGGGCAACCTCCTCTATATATCCGGTATGTATGATATTAAGATCCTTGGATGCGTCGTATGCCATTTGTCCCGGTTTAAAATCAAGGATTTCATGTATACGTCTTTTGTATCGTAAGTCCTTATTATTTTTGATGATCCTTATCTGGGTATATCTGTCTATAACTCCACCCTTACCATCTACATTTACCCAGCCTGTTTCAATGGCGCAATACCCTTCTTTATCGGCCTTTTCGATTATCCCCATAAGTTTTCCGCTATCTTCCTCCGAAAAATACTCATCAGCATCAAGGATGGCTATCCAGTCACCTTTGCACTCTTCTATAGCATGGTTCTTGGCAGCAGCAAAGTCATCTATCCAGTCAAAATATACTACCTTTGCACCAGATTTTTTTGCTATTGCCACAGTACGGTCTGTAGATCCTGTGTCTACCACGATCTGTTCAAAAACTATATCTCTACCCCAGGACAAGGCAGATTCTATATTATCTTCTTCATTTTTTACTATCATGGTCTGTGACAATCTGATCTTTCTTTCTTTTCCCATTGGTATGCTCACTTCTTCTAAAATCTTATATTTATAATCTATATCGCCAAGGTTTATTTAAATAATAATCATATATAGATCTCTTTTTGTCGTTAAGTTTTATAAAAAATATCATCACTGATTTTCTGTAAAAAAAGAGAAGAGCCGAAGCTCTCCTCTCATAATTGCATATAATACGCTTAGAAATATTAACCGAGAAGTGAAAGAACACCCTGAGGTGACTGATTTGCCTGTGCAAGCATGGACTGTGCAGCCTGATTAAGGATATTGTTCTTGGTGTAAGCTGAAATCTCCTTAGCCATATCTGTGTCACGGATCCTGGACTCAGCAGCTGTT